>NZ_KV794845.1:1852-106954 GCF_001808885.1 Corynebacterium sp. HMSC074E01 | reverse complement strand
CGTGTCTACTTTCCGGGGGTCAGGCCCTGCTGTCCGGGCCGGATTCGGCATCACCCGTAAAAAGTGGGGAGCCGTTTGTAACAACAGCAGCCCGCCCGCCCTTCGTGGCTCCATCAGCCGGCGCAAGTTTGTGCGCGATGTGCATCAAAAACAGCATCTGTCCGTCACTGACAGCGGGTAGACCTTCAGCAAAACGGGGATCGCCCTGGTCTTGCAGTTTCTTAACGTCCTTTTGGAACGCCTTCCAGGATGTGCCGTAGGGAGGGTTCGCCATGATGTAGTCGAACGTGTCACCGGCGTATTGATCGTTAGTCAGTGAGTTACCGAACTTGAGCACCTCTGGGTCTTTAAAACCCTGCATGAGCAGGTCGGACTTGCCCATTGCGAAGGAAGCTTCCTTCAACTCCTGTCCGGCAATAACAACCTCAATGCCTGGGTTGATTGCACGAAGCGCGTCACGAGCAGCGATCAACATGCCGCATGTACCGGCAGTTGGGTCATAGACGGAACGGATAATGCCGTCTTCCTCTAACTCGGTGTCATCTGAGGTAAACAAGATGGAAGTCATCAGACGGATCGCATCGCGTGGGGTGTAGAACTCACCGGCATCTTTCGCTTTGCGGGCGAAGGAGCGGTACATCAGGTTCTCAAAGATGTCACCCATCGTCTGGTCCTGGAGCGCTTCATCAGACATGTCGATGGATGCGAAATGGTTAACCACATTCCACAGTTGATTATTGCGGTCGAGGAAATCGATGAGTTTGTCAAACTCGAACGCATCCCAAACCTCAAGAATGTTCGGGGAGAAGGTGTTGAGATATTGCTTCAATCCTGGCTTGAGAGCGTCATCTGACGTTGCCAAGCGCTCTAGTGACAGTTCAGATGTGTTCCAGAAGCGGAGTTTGAACAGGTTCTCGATCTTGAGGGCGACGATTGCGGGGTCTGTCCCCTTCGCGTTCTCACGGTGAACGAGGTCAAGTACGCCCTGTTTGGTGGATTCCAAGCGTCCTTCGAGTCGGCGGAGCACTGTGAACGGGATGATGTAATCACCGTAATTTTCCGCGGGGACGATAAGGCGTAGGTAGTCATCGGCAGTCTGCCAGATTGCAGCATTAAGGCTGTTGACCTTGGAGTTTTGTTTCGGCGTAATAGAATTGAGAATTTCTGAAGTACTAGACATAAAGCATTACCAATTCGTGTGAATTGTTCTATCTACTAATTCTTTGATTGTTTCACAGTTCGTTGTCCTCAGAACGCCATACCTGGTGTTTCCAGCATGCGGGTTAGGGCTTCAGGGCGAATTCGTTGCGAGTACTGATGCGGCGGCCGAGTGTGTCTCCTATGCGCACTAGTGTTAGAGAACGAAGCTTCACTTCGTCTTTGACACCCCAAGGAGAACCACCCATGACGCACCGCGCAGACGCAGGGCTTGAGCCGGCTCGGGAAACGTCGGCGTCGCAGACGTCGTTTGTGCCGCAGCCAGGAAACCAGGAGGCGCGCCGGGCGGACCTGCGCCGCTGGAAGGCGATTGCGCTGTCCTTCCTGATTGCTGCGGCGGTGATCTTTCTGGGGTGCTCGTGGTGGCAGGCGTCGGCAAGCGGGGCTCCCGTCTGGGTGGGCTACGTGCGCGCGGCAGCGGAGGCAGGAATGGTCGGTGGACTGGCGGACTGGTTCGCAGTGACCGCGCTGTTCCGCCGGCCCATGGGGCTGCCCATCCCGCACACCGCGCTCATCCCCAACAACAAGGACCGCGTGGGTGATGCGCTCAAGGACTTCGTTGAGGAGAACTTCCTCACCGCGGATGCACTCAGCGCCAAGGTGCGGGAGGCAGAGATACCGCTGTGGCTGGCGCGCCAGGGCGTGGAGCCTGGTCGGGCGGAGGAGGTCTCCGCGTGGATTGGTGAGCGCGCAGCCAGCGTGGTCGCGGACCTAGACCCGGCGGAGGCGGAGCAGTTCATCCGCACCCAGGTCATGGACCGTCTGGCAGAGCCGGAGTGGGGTCCGCCGCTGGGCCGTCTGCTGGAGGGCTATATCGCCGAAGGCAAGGCGCGGCCGCTGGAGGATGACCTGATTGACTGGGCACACGGCAAGATCCTCGGAATGGAATCCACCGTGGTCACCGCCATCGATGAGCGCATGCCCGGCTGGGCGCCGCGCTTTGCCCGCGAGATGGTGGGGGAGAAGGTCTACGCCGAGCTCGTGGAATTCGCCGATGAGGTCCGCCGCAACGGCAACCACGAAGCCCGCCTGGCCATTCGCCGCAACCTGTCGAAGCTGGCTTCGGACCTGCAGTGGGATGAGGACATGCGCGGGCGAATCGAGGGAATCAAGCAGGAGATGCTGGCCTCCGATCAGGCGCAGAAGGCCCCGGCGGCAATGTGGGCGACGGTCTCCTCCACGCTCATTGAACAGCTCACCGACCCGGAGTCCTTCTTGCGCCAGAAGATCACCGCCAAGGTGAAGGAATTGGCGCACCGTCTGCTAGAGGATTCGGAGTTCCTGACCCAGGCCAACGAGCTGGTGGATAAGGCCGCGCGCTACGCGGTGGAGAAGTTTGCACCGGAGATCATCGCGATTATTCCAGAGACCATTAAGCGCTGGGATGCCCAGGAGGCTTCCGAGAACATCGAGCTCATGGTGGGCAAGGACCTGCAGTTCATTCGCCTGAACGGCACGGTCGTGGGTGCACTGGCTGGGTTGGTTATCTACACTGTTAATCATCTGCTTTTTGGCGTCTAACAAGGAGTGACGACCATGTCCGTATTTGACTCAATCAAGAATGCCGGTTCCTCTGCTTTTGATGTGGCCAAGGATTTTGGTGGCCGTTTCAAGGAAGAGCGCCAGAACCAGGCCCAGAGTGCGCAGGCGGATCGCATTGCCCGCGCCGCCGATGCGGCGGGCATGGGTGATGGCACCGCGAAGGAAGAGTCCTTCTTCGACCGCGTGACCTCCACGGCGAAGAACCTGGGGGAGTCCGTGTCCTCCGCAGCGCGTGAGACCCGCAACTCGGAGTCTTTTGAGAAGGCCCGTGAGGATTTCAACACCGCCTTCACCGAGACCCGTGAGGGTGTGCAGGGCGCTATCAACAACGCCAAGGAGCAGCGCGCGGAGGGCAAGCATGCCCAGCAGCCGCAGAGCCCACGCAACCCTTATGCCCCGAAGCCGAATGATGATGTCATTGACGGCGAAGTAGTTGACGAGAACTAGTTAGTCTTTCTTGATGCACACTTTTTTAAACATTATTGCGTCGATACCGCACTACATCTTTATGGCGGTATCCCTCTTTGCCCTCATCGGTGCTGTCCTAGCGGCGATGACGCGGGAGGATGCTTTCCGCGCCGGTGACCGCCAGAACAAGTGGGTATGGGTGGGGCTGCTCTTTGGTTCCGCCCTGGTGATGAACCTGCCGCTGCCATTTGTTAGCTGGATTGGTGCCATCATCACCGGCGTGTACTGGTTCGATGTGCGCCCGCAGCTCAAGGCCATCATCAACGGCGATTATTCCTACTAATGCTGAATCTGCTTGAGGCCTCCGTGGAAGAGGTGCGAACCCAGTCGGCGGGGCAACAGCGAGTGTTGGTCTCCCCGCATCATGTGCTTGCCGCTGAGGGCGCCGAGCACGTCATTGCCGTTGCCGGTTATCCCACCGGGCGCCACCACTCGTTGGTGAAGGCGGCGGAGGCGCGGCTGGCAGTTCAGTCTGGTGCCGCGGAGGTGTGGGTCGCGGTGGATGCACTGCTAGGGGATGCCACCTCGCTCCTCTCAGAGCTCGTCACCCTCCGCGAGGCCTGCCCGCTGCCCGTGCGCTTGGGGCTCATTCTTCCTGAGCATTCGGCTCTGCCGTTGCCGGAGTATGTGCGTGCTGCCGAGCAGGCGGGCTATCAGTGCCTGGTGGATCCGGGGTCCGTCGTTTCAGACGACGAACCCTTGGATACGCAACTTGCCATAGAGAGCCTCTAACTCTCTGTTTTAGTTTTTCGGTTCTTAGTTGGCCGGTGCCTGTGCTGGTGCGGTGGCGGAATCGAGCTCGCTCATTGGAACGTCGTGGCCAATGAGGGTCAAGGTGAGCTCGCCAGCGCCGACGTCCACGGACTCAAAGGTCAGCTGCTGGCCTGCGAGCTGTTCCTCCATGCCTTCGGCCAAGGCATTCGAAATCGCGGAGGTAGCTTGCTCCGGCAGGTCGAAGCCGAAGAGCGATGCTTCCTTCGCATCGATGGCGAGCTTGCCATCGCGAGCCTCCGGCTTGAGCGAAAGCGTGGCCAGGCCGCCGGCAAACTCAACGTCGAGGTCATCCTCGGCATCGTTGGCGGTAATCGCGGTGACCACGAGGTTGCCCAAAGCGTCATAGCCAGACTGCTCAGCAATGGCCTTTTGGAAGCTGGCGAGCAGGAATTGATCCGGCACCGTCGTCGAGGCCCGCAGAGTGCCCGCGACTGGTTCCTGGGACAGCGTCATGTCTTCGACATGGATATCAGCGGCCGGCTGGCCGGTGATAGTGGTGCCCTCAATCTTCAGCGTGGACGGGGTCTTCATATCCATCTGCGGAATCTTGCCGTTGAGCAAGCCAAAGACCATGGGGCTGGCACCAAAGCTCACCTCCGGTTCCTCGGAGGTCTCCACGCCTTGTTCCTTGGCGGACTGGGTGAATTCGCTCTTCATTTGCGAGCCCAAGAACCAGCGTATGCCGAGCTCAGCTACCAAGATGATGAGCAGGAGCGTCACCAGTACGCCGATGAAAATTTTCCAGGCCGTTGAGGCGGGAGATTTAGAAGAAGCCATGACTACTAGTGTGGCGCACGGGTTTAAAGTTGGCCAACTACGAGGTCCCAATCCACTGTGAGCACGTTATCCCGCAGGCGGCGGTTCACCGGATGGATGGGCACTGATTGCCGGAGTTCTTCGCGCGCCATGCGCCAGCGCACTCGCGGGCCATAAGGAGACCAGCCGGCGGCACGGTCCCAGGCAGCGTCCGCTGCCTGCAAGAGCTCGTGGATCGGCTCGCCCGGCACGTTGCGGTGGATGAGGATCTTGGGCAGGCGCTCCGCGATATCGCTGGGGCGCGCAACGTCGAAGGGATCCCAGGCGAGGGTCAGCGTGCGCGGACCGGCGGCGCTGAGAAGCACCCAGGCCGCCCTGCGCCCCAGCTCGTCGCAGGTTCCCTCCACGAAGAAGCCGCCGGGTGCCAGGCGCGAGGTCACCGTCTCCCAGGCCTTCTCCACCTGGTCGACGTCGTACTGGCGCAGCACGTTGAAGGCCCGCACCAGCTGCGGGCGGTAGCCAGCGAGCTCAAAGCCGCCGAGCTCAAAGGTGACGCCATCGCGCGGCGGCAGCACGCGCTCGGGGGAAATCTCCAGACCCGTCACCCGAGTGTTCGGGTTAACGCTGCGCAGCCAGCCGGCCCACTCCACCGTGGTGGTGTGGGAAGCGCCGTAGCCGACGTCGAGAGCCAGCGGATCATCCGTGGAGCGCAGCAGCGAAGAGATCTCCGGGTGCGCCACCATCCAGCGATCGCAGCGGCGCAGGCGGTTGGGATTGGTGGTGCCGCGGGTAATAACGCCAAAAGGCCGACCAGCGCTTTCCTGAGCTTTCAGGTTATGCGCGTGATCGGCCATGGCAACAACTGTGGTGTAGGGAGTTGTTTAGAGGTTGTTGGAGATCCACTCTTCGGTGAGCTTGCCCTCGTTGGTGTAGAGCTCCTGCAGGGCCTCAGCGACCTTCGGCTCGATGGCAGCGCCCATCATCGGGATGTTGACGGAAACCTCGGTGACGTAATCCAGAACGGTGGTCTCATCCTGGGCCTTGTAGGTGATGTCACCCTTGAAGTCGACCGGGGTGCCCTTGACGTCAGCGGTGAAGGAGACGGAAATCTGATCGTCGACCAACTCGCCGATGGTCACGGTGCGCTTTTCCTTCAGGTCCTGGGAGACCATGGCGCGAACGGCCTCCGGAAGGAGGGAGGTCGGAAGAATTTCGTAGAGCACAGCGGTGTTGCCGGTGAACTCGTGCACGGTACCCGGTTCCGGGGACAGCTTGGCCACGATGAAGTCCCAGTACTCCTGAGTGGTCAGTGCCTTGTGCACCTTATCGATGGGCTGGTTGATGATAACGGTGTTTTCGCTACGGGTTGACATGAGTTACAGACTACCTTGGTAGACGTGCTAGATAAATTCCTGACCCTCGCTGACATTGACGGAGTCACTCTGGATTCCGAGACCACCTTCGCTGATCTCACGACGCTGCGCATCGGTGGCGCCCCGCTGGTGACGGTGCGCTGCGCCAGCGCTGAGGCCGCCATTGCTGCGTTGGCAGCGCTTGACGAGTCCTCGCAGGACTACCTCGTCGTCGGCGGCGGCTCCAACCTTGTGGTGGCGGAAGGCCAGCTGGATGTCGTGGTGGTCATCCTCGATTTTGAGGATATTGACGTCACCGTGGCCAACGGACTCGTGCGCGCTGATGCGGGCGCGGTGTGGGATGACGTGGTGGCCCTGACCGTGGACTGCGGCCTGGGCGGCATCGAGTGCCTTTCCGGGATCCCGGGCAATGCGGGTGCCGTGCCGGTACAGAACGTCGGCGCTTATGGCGCGGAGACCTCCGATGTCCTCACGCAGGTATATCTCTACGAGCGCGCCACCCGGACCGCACAGTGGGTACCGGCGGAAGAATTGGAGCTGGCCTACCGTTATTCCAACCTGAAGTTCACCGGGCGCGGCGTGGTGCTGGCTATTGAGCTCCAGCTGACCACCGACGGCCTGTCCAAGCCCTTGCGCTTTGGCCAGCTCACTCAGAACCCCGGTGAGCGCCGCCCCGTGGCCGACGTCCGCGAGGAAGTACTGAAGCTGCGCCGCGGCAAGGGCATGGTGCTTGACCCAGAAGACCACGACACCTGGTCTGCCGGCTCCTTCTTCACCAACCCCATCGTGGAGCCCGCGCTTGCAGATTCCATCCAGGAAGCAGTCCGCGCCGCCCGCGGCGACGAGGATGCGGACCGCATGCCCCGACATGCGGTGCCATCCACCGCATCTGGAGAAGAAAAGGAAAAGCTCTCCGCCGCGTGGCTCATCGAGCGAGCCGGCTTTGCCAAGGGCTACCCGGGTGAAGAATCGGGTGCGAAGGCAACGCTGTCCACCAAGCACACTCTGGCGCTGACCAACCGCGGTGAGGCCACTGCGGACGATATCGTTGCGCTGGCCCGCGACATCCGCGCCGGGGTTCAGAAGGCCTTCGGCGTGACTCTGGAGCCGGAGCCCATCTGGCTGGGCGTGAGCATTTAAGAAGAAGTGGAGTGGCTGAGCGGCTAGGCCATGACGTTAAGCCACTCATCCTTGGCCGCGAGGAAATCGCGTGCGGCCTCCTGTGCGCCCTCGAGTGAGTGGTGGGCGCCCCAGCCGCACTGCACCTCGTTGGCGGCGGGAACCTCGGTGGCGTTGAGGATGTCATTGAGCGCGCCCTCGACGGCACTGAGCAGCTCATCCTGCTCCATGCCGTTGGTGATGGCGTAGAAGCCGGTACGGCAGCCCATCGGGGCAAAACCAATGAGCTTGTCGGTGTAGTTACGCATGAAGTTGGCCATCATGTGCTCGACCGAGTGCAGGGCTTCGGTACCGAGGTGCTCTTTGTTGGGCTGGCAGAAGCGCAGGTCATACTTGATAATCTCGACCCCGCCGCCCAGGTCGGTGCGGTCGGCGACTCGGATATAGGGGGCGTCGACAAGCCGGTGATCGAGCTCGAAGGACTTTACGTTGATTTTGTTCTCGGTGTTCTTCTCAGTCATGCCTCCCCAGTGTAACCACGGCTTGGCCTGTGGCCTGAGTGTCCTTCCCCTGAATGCGGGCTGTGCCGCATACGCTGGTCAGATATGAGCGAAGAGGAGACCCGAGGCAACGCTATGCCGGCCGAGGAGCCGGAGACCATCGTGCCGTTTAAGGGCCCGACCGTCCTGGAGGTCCAGGGACACGATGATGAGCGCAACCCCCTCGCCAAAGGTAATCGCCTGCGCAAGGAGAGCTGGGGGCTGGTCATCCGCCGCACGTGGAATGACTTCTTCCACGATGCCTTCATGGACCGTGCCGCCGGGATGACCTACTTCACGCTCATGGCTTTTGCGCCCACGGTGCTGGCTGCCTATTCCATCGCCACGCTTATCTTCTCCTCCCGCCAAGCGGAAGTGGAGCAGCTGACTTCTGAGTTCATTGAGCAGTACGTCCCCGGTTCGCTTTCTGAGCAAGCCCATACGGTCGTCGGCACGATTATCGGCTCCAGCGCGCAGGGCACGTTGGCACTGATCATCTCGCTGGCTATTTCGCTGTTTTCAGCGTCGGCATATGTGCGGGCCTTCTCGCGGACAGCCAATACCGTGTACGGCCGGGTGGAGGGTCGTGGCATCATCCGCACGTGGGCGCTGATGTGGGGGCTGACAGCAGTCATTGTGGTCGGCGCGGTGATCGTGCTCTTTGCCAACTTGCTGCGTGATGCAGTTCTTAATGAGGGGCTGATTCCGCTTGCACGCACTGTAGGACTGGAGGATGCTGCCACGTACTTGGTGCGAATCTTCCTCCCGGTGTGGAACTGGCTGCGCTTCCCAGTCACTGTGGTTGTGGTGCTCACGCTCATCGCGGTGCTTTATCACTTCAGCCCCAACGTGCGGCCCGGGCGCTTTAGATGGATTACCTATGGCTCCGTGGTGGCGCTCGTAGGCACGGTCGCGTCGTGGGGCTTGGTAGGCCTCTACCTGAAGTACCTCGCTGCGGCCACTGCCTATGGTGCATTGAGTACCGTCATGGCGGTCTTCGTGGCCACGTGGTTGATGAACACGGTGCTCATCGTCGGCATCAAGATTGATGCCGAGGTGCTGCGCGCTAAGGAGCTGCAGCTGGGATTGCACTCCGAGCGTTTCATCCAAGCTCCGCCGCGTTCCGATAGCTCCTCTCAAGCCCAGGCCCGCGCCCAGGAGAGCTTGGAGCAGAGGGCGCGTGAGATTTCAGATAACGCGCGGCAGGCGCAGGATGAGCTTCCAGAGGAAGCAATGGAAGAACGCGCCTAGTTGACAAAACCTTGCCCTCGCGTTGCATGGATCGGCGCTAAGTTTGGCAGATAGGGCAGTTGTGAAGCTGGGCGGTTACTGCGCAGATTCTTCAGCTACCCGGCGGTGGCTAGAAGCTTTGTCTTGCCTGCTTTTATTGAGGAGTGCTGAGACTAGGAACCCAAACCCCATCACCGTTGTGGCCCTGGTTGACCACTCGTAATCAGCGAAGAGCCAACCGGCAAGGGAAATCACGCTGAGCACGCCGACCGCTGTCATGAGGAATTTTTCAATATCCATGCTTCGTCCTCTGGTTCGTGGAAGTCTCGCAATTAAGTAAACGGTGCCTTATGCGAAAAACTATCACGAGGCGAAGGGTGCAGGCAGAAAAGAAGCCGAGGAGGCCCGCTTCTGAGCGGACGTCCTCGGCTTGTTCTTAGGGCTTGTTGTTAGGGGATCTGCGCCTTAGGCGGAGGGGTAGGTGCCGTCCTCGGTGAGGCGCGCGGAGTCGTCGAGAAGCATGGCAATCTCGGCGGCCTTGGCGTCGCGTGCCGGGAGGCGGCGGCCCTCGATGACCTCGAAGAGCGGGGCGCGGCCCAGCATGCCGGCCTCGAAGTGGGCGCGGCCAGCGCGCAGGCGTTGCTCGGCGCGCTCACGCCATTGCGTGGCGGCGTCCGCCCCGCGCTGCTGGGACACTGCCTGTTCGAACACACCGGGGTGGGCGTAGACGATGAGCGCGCTGACGTGGCCGAAGCCGAGCGAGGTCAGTGCGGCGGCCTTCACGCTGTGGCCCGCCGCAGCGAGGTCCAGCGGGGAGCGCAGCCACACCAGGTTCGGCGCCTTCGGTGCGATGAGCGGGTCGACGCAGTCCAGGGACACGTTCGCCGGGATGCGGTGCGTGCGGAAGACGTCGATGATGCCGCCGGTTTGGAAGAGCGCGGCACCCGCCTTGGAGTGCCCGGTGAGCGTCTTCTGGGAGATGACGAACATCGGCTGATCCTCATCGCGGCCAATCGCCGGCCACAGCAGGGAGTGCAGCTCCGACTCGTTGGGGTCGTTGGCGTTGGTGGAGGTGTCGTGCTTGGACAGGACACTGACGTCGTTGGGTGTGAGGCCCAGACCGCGCAGCGAGCGCGCCAGGCGGGAGTTCTCCCGGCCGCGGCCAGCACCCAGCGCACCCAGGCCAGGGGCCGGGATGGAGGTGTGGGCGCCGTCGCCATAGGAGGCAGCGTGGGCGACCACCGCGAGTACCGGCAATCCTAAGTCGGCTGCTAGTGAGGCGCGAACTAGCAGGACCGTGCCGCCGCCCTCGCCTTCGAGGAAGCCGCCGCGGCGGCGGTCGTTGGCGCGGGAGATGAAGCGATCATCGATTCCCTTGGCGGTCATCTTCGCGGTCTCCGCGGTGGCGTTCATATCGCCGAAGCCCTGGAGGGATTCCACCTGGACATCGTCGATACCGCCGGCCACGACCACATCGGCCTTGCCCAGGGCAATCTTGTCCACGGCCTCCTCAATCGAGACCGCCGCGGTAGCGCAGGCACCGATGGGGTGAATCATGGAACCATAGCCGCCCACGAGGGACTGCATGGTGTGCGCCGCGATGACGTTCGGCAGGGCCTCCTGCAGGATGTCGGACGGGCGCTCCTCACCGAGGAAGCGCGTGACGAAGACCTTGTGCAGGGACTCCATGCCGCCGATACCGGTGCCCTGCGTGGTGGCCACCTGGCCCGGGTGGATGGAGCGCAGCAGCTCCGCCGGGGAGAAGCCGGCCTGGGTGAAGGCATCCACCGCGCTGACCAGGTTCCACACCGCCATGCGATCCAAGGAATCGAGCATGTGCTCCGGGATGCCCCACTTGGCGGCGTCGAAGTCATCCGGCATCTGGGCAGCGACGGTGCGGGTCAGCGTAGCCTTGCGCGGCACCTTGACGGTGGCACCCTGGCGGCGGGTGACCTGCCATTCGCCGTCCACCTCGACGATGCTGACGAACTCCGGATCTGCTTCTTGGATATCGCGGGCGGTGACCTCCGAATCGACGGTGAAGGTGACGTCGCGGTCCAGGAAGACGGTGGTCAGGTCGATGGAGCCGCGGTCGGTGAGGTGATACTTATCCGTCAGCGTGCGCACACCGGAGCGTGCGACGACCTCATCGCGGAAGCGCTCGAAGATGTCCTCCTCAGCGATCTCCTCATCGCTCTCCACGACGAACCAGCCCGGGTGCGGGTCCTCGCGCCATTCCACCAGCCCGGTCATCCACGCCAGCTCCAGCACACCGGCGGCGGTCAGTTCCGCGGAACCATCGCGCTGCAGACCAAACTCGGCCTCGAAGCGCGTGCGGCCAGAGCCCCACGAGGAGACCTCGCCGATGCCGGCGATGACCACCATGTCCTCCAGATCCGTGGTGACCTGGCCAACTTCTTCCTCCAGGCCCGGCTGAACCGCCTGCACCTGGTTGGGCAGCGCGGTGATGGTCGCGGGGGCGTCCTGTTCCTCGTGCGGAACGACGTCAGTCGGCTCCACATCGGCAGCAAGCTCGGTGAGGGAGAAGCCCTCCAAGCCGCCGGTGAGGTCCTTCTCCACCGGTGCGTGGGCTGCCTGCTCGCGCGAGTCGGCGCTGGCCAGGTCCATGAGCTCGGAAGAGATTTCCTCCGGGCTCCACACCTTGATGCCGGCCTTCTCGGCGGCGGGCACCAGCCCGTCGTTGCCGCCCATGAGGTGCGTGCCGGCGACCCAGCCGATCTTGGCCTGCGCCAGGGTGACCTCCTGCGGCCAGCCGGCCTCGACCTTCCACTTGTTGAGGATGGCATCGAGGGCGGCCTTGACCTCGCCGTAGGCGCCGTCGCCACCGAAGGTGCCGCGGTTGGGCGAGCCCGGCAGGACAACGTGGCAGCGCTTGTCCACGTCCTCCTGGCTCAGCCTTGCCAGCCCCGCGATGGTGCGCTCGACGGACCACAGCAGCAGGCGGGCCTGCGTCTCGGTGGTGCCGGAGGCATCCGCCAGCGAGCCGGACACGCTCGGCGCGGCGAAGGGGAAGGCCAGCGTCGGGGTCAGCGCTGGCTTGAGGATCTTGACCTCGTTGCCCACCGACTCGCGCTGCTCGGAGCCGATCCAGTCGATGAGCGCGTCAATATCGCGGAAGCTCGACAGGTTCGCCGGGACCAGCCACAGGGCGGAACCGGCAGCGCCGTGCTCGGCGTAGAGCGTGCGCGCGAATTCCTTGCGGGCCTGGCTGACGCGGGAGGCGGTCATGATGACGGTCGCGCCACCCTCCAGCAGGCGCTCCACCAGCGCGGTGGCGATGGAACCGGGGGCAGCGCCCGTGACCAGGGCGACCTCACCGGCGAACGCGCCGGGCGTGGTGTCCACGGCGGCCTTGGCGATGTCCTCGCGCTTCCACCAGCGGGCCTGACGCGCCAGGTCCTCGCCGGCACCGCGGAAGCTGTCCACCGTGTACTCGGCCTGGCCCAGTGCCAGGCGGGCGAGGCGCTCGCGGGCGATGGCCCAGGAGTCGTCGAAAAGCACGGCCTTGTTGGCATCGAAGGAAGGCGTGACGGACTTGAGCCAGCCGGAGCCGAGCTCTGCCTCGACGGCATCGATGACGGTGGTATCAGGGGCTTCGATGAGCTCCGGCTCGGAGTCCAGGCCGAGCTGGGAGAGAACCTGGCGGGCGGCCGTAGCCAGCACGCCGTTCTCACCGGTGACGGTCTCGGCGAAGGCATTGAGCGCAGCGGAGTCCACCATGGCACCGCCACCTGCACCACCGGCGGCCGCGCCCTTGGATACGGACGCACCGTGGGTAGCGGCGACGGCCTGGACAGCGGCGTCGATCAGCTCGTGCGCCGCGGACTTGGAGGTTGCACTCGCCGGTACGGTGCTCAGCGAGCCGCCGCGCACCGAGTCCTCCTCGCGGGAGCCGAGCAGGATCTCCGCCTCGACGTGGGCAACCCAGGACTCGGGAAGTCCCCAGGTACCGGTGACATAGTCCGCCACGGCGGTGGGCTTGAGGCCCGCAGCGCCGAAGAGCTGGCGCAGGCGCGCGCCGACGGCCTCACCCAGTACCGGGCCGAAAGCGGAGTAGCCCGGGGCGGCGGTGGCGACCTTCTCGCGCAGCGTGGCCACGTCGGCATCGGCGGCGCCATCGATGGCGGGCACGCCGATTTCCGCGGACATGTCCATGAGCAGCTGGTTGCGGCGCGAGGATACGCCGTTGGTCAGCTCCTCCACGGTGTCGGAGTCCGTGATCTGGTCCACGCGGATCTTGTTCTGGAAGGCGAAGAGCACCATGATGGCCTCTGCTGCGTCGAAGCGCAGCTCGGGGGCGTCGCTGGAGGCAGCTGCGGCGGTAGGTGCGGCAGCCGGCGCGGCGGCAGCCGGAGCCTCGGTAGCCTCGGTTGGTGCGTCATTGGCCTGCGGTGCCTCTTCGGCCTCGGATTCCGCAGCGGGTTCGGCGGCGGGGGCTTCGGAGACGTCGGCAAGCATGACCTGCTCCTGGTCGCGCTCCACGTTGAGCACGCGGATGGTGCCTTCCGGGATGCCGGCGACGGCCAGCGAGCGGGAAGCCAGGTTGGTCAGCGTCGGGGAAGAAGCCAAGCCGACCTCGATGATCTGCTCGACCTTTCCGAAGAGGAGCTCCTGGGTCTCAATCCAGCGCACCGGCGAAGCGAACTGCCAGGACAGCAGCTCGATGAGCAGCAGGCGGGCGAGCTCGTGCTCGGAGAGATCCTCCACCTTCAGCCCGTCCAGCTTGCCGGAGGGCGCCAGCGGGGCCACGGCATCGACGAAGTCTTGGGTGAGCTCGAAGGGGCGGGCTACCAGGTTCGGGATATAGCGGCCTACCAGGGCATCCAGGTCCAGCTCCTGAGGCAGCAGCTCATCGAGCTTCTCAGCGAAGGCCGGAACGCCCTCGCGCAGCACGCGGGAGTGGAAAGGAACATCGATGCCCGGGACCATGACGGCCGCGCGCGGGGCGATGGCATTGGCCTTGTCCACCAGGGCCTTGAGCCCCTTCTTGGTGCCCGCGACGGAGTACTGCTGGCCGCGGATGTTGTAGTTAACAATCTCCAGGAACTCGCCGGTGCTTTCTGAGACCTCAGCCACCCAGGCGTCGACGTTGTCGCCGTCGATGCCGGCCATGTTCGGGCGCAGCGCCGCCATGGCGTATTCGGAGTTGCCCTCCGCATCGCGCGGAACCAGGCTGCCCATGGCGGAGCCGCGGGAGTAGACGATGTCGATGACACCCTCGAGGTCAAAGATATTCGCCAACGAGGCCAGTGCCGTGTACTCGCCCAGGGAGTGGCCGGCGAAGTAGGAGGTCGGGGCCAAGGCGTCCTCAGCGCGCAGGCGCTCGGTCTGAGCATAGGCCACCACGGCCAGGGCCACCTGCGTGAACTGGGTCAGGTGCAGCACGCCCTGCGGGTGGCGGAAGGTGGTGCCGCGAACGGTGAGTTCCGTCGGGTTCTCATCGATGATCTTCTGGATACTAAAGCCCAGGTTCTCGCGGGTATGCGCATCGGCATGGCGCCACGCCTCGCGCGCTGCCGGGGAGGCCTGGCGGTCGCCCTTGCCCATACCTTCGGCCTGGATGCCCTGGCCGGGGTAGACATAAGCCGTGGTCGGCGCGGCAAGCAGGGCCTGGCCGCGGGAGACCACCTCGCCGTCGATGCGGCAGGTGACCTCGAGGGCCTGGTGGATGCCCTTGCGGCCGACGCGCTCGACGGTGACCTCGATGTCATCGCCCAGCTGCACCATGCCGTACATGGAGTAGGTCCAGCCCACCACGCGGCCGTGGCGTCCGGCCACCTGCTGTGCAGCGGCCGAGAGCCACATGCCGTGCACCAGCGGTGCCTGCAGGTTGACCAGCTGGGCCGCGTTATAGGAGGTGTGAATCGGGTTATAGTCGCCGGAGACCAGCGCGAAGGGAGTCATGTCCTGCGGGGCGGTGACGGTGGCGCGGTCGACGAAGGAGCGCGGGGTCGGCACCACCTTGGTGGCGGACTTGCCGCCGCCCCACTCCGGTGCCTGGCTCGGCGCGGCGGTGCCGGTGGCGCGGCCGCGGATGGCAAAGCGGTGCATCTGCGTGGCCACGACATCACCGGAAGCGTGGTCCTTGAGCTCGAGCTCCACCGTGACGATGCGCCCGGAGACGGATTCCTCGATGGCGGTGCAGGAGGAGGTGACGTCGATCTGGCGGCCGTCGGCAAGCTGCTCCAGCGGCACGCGCACGTCGATGACGTGGTCCAGGTGCACCGCGTTGAGCAGACCTTCGATGACGGGGTAGCCATCCTCGAGACGTCCGGAGCCGAGCGCGGCGTAGATGGCCGGCCAGCACGGGCCGACCAGAACGTCAGGGGTGCCGGCCTTCTCGGCTGCAGTATCGCCGCAGGTCACCGCGCTGTGTGCGGAGAGCAGCGAAGCAGGGAAGTGGAAGGAGTAGCCGGACTCGACGGTGGGCATCTTCGTGATTTCATCGCCCTGCTCCGCCGTGGAGCCGACACCAGCAAGGCCCTCCAGGAGGGTGAAGACGGAGTTCGGCAGGCGCTCCTCGGAGACCACCGGGGAGCCACCCGTGGCCACATCCTCCGGCAGGTCCACCGGGACGGTGACCTCGCGGACGTAGAAGGGGCGCTGCTCCTCCGGCAGATCATCCCAGTAGGAGTCCGCCGTGATGACGATCTCCCAGTTGCCCTCGGCATCCTGGCGCAGGTCGAAGGCGTTCTCATCCATCTCATAAGCCGGGTTGGCCATGAGGTGGCCGTGCCACAACAGGGTAGGAGAAGTACGCAGGAACGCGGCCTCATCGGCGGCGGAATTCAGGCGGGAGAAGGCCTTCTGTGGGGTCGAGCCCTGTTCCAGCAGCGCATCCGTGGTGGCCTGTTCGAAGCGGGCAAGCAGGTCCGCCACCGGCTCGTTCTTCTTGGTAATGCCGGCCACGGCCACGGGGCCGGGGATGATGCGCACCTGGTCGGCGGTATAGCGCTCATCCTGGGCCTGCCAGAGGGTGTCCTTGCCAAACCAGCTCTTGAGATCACCATCGATGGCGGGCACCCACGGCATGGGCTTGACGTGCTTGTAGTGCAGGGAAATCCACCAGGCAGCATCGCGCGCGGAGACCTCGGTGTTGCGCGCGGCGGGGTACTCAGCCAGCAGCTTAGCCACAGCCCGCGGTGCATCGTGGACGTCCTCAACGCTGGTGAAGAGAGTTTCAATCTGGCCATGATCAGCCGGGTTGAGGCGGGCCTCGACGCGGTGCAGGAGATCCAGGAAGCGGTCATCCCAGCTGGGATCCACGAACGGGTGGGCCAGCTCCACGAAGCGCTCCAGCCACTCCGCGTAGGTCATGGACTCCACATCGCCGAAGTAAGGCTTGCAGGTCTTGGCCAGCGCGTCGATGATCTCCTGGCGGTGGGCCGGGTATTCCTCGATGCTCAGGGAAGTAATCAGGCGAGAAGCCGCGGCGAAGGAATTATCGAGGTCGTGGATATCCGCCAGCAGGTGCGACTGCGAGGATGCTACGCCGTTCGCACCGGTGCCGCGACCTACCCAGCCGTCGTTCTGCTCTGGGCTGATACCGGTGGTGTTGACCAGCAGGTCCTTCACCGAATCGGTGGCCTTGGCTTCCTTGGTGGCCATGGCGACGGTGCCGAGGAAGACGGCGTCGACAGGCATGGCCGGCATAGCGTGCTTCTTCGCCCACTCACCGGTGAGGTAGGAGGTGGCGCGATCCGGGGAGGCGATGCCGCCGCCGACTGCCAGGTAGACGTTGGGGTGCTGGCGGATTTCGGCGTAGGTATCCAGCAGCATGTCATCCAGGTTGACCCAGGAGTGGTGGCCGCCGGCGTGGCCGTCCTCGACCTGCATGATGATGCGGTCCTCCGGGTAGGCCGTGGCGATGGCCAGCACATCCCGGATCTGCTTTGCGGTGCCGGGCTTGAAGGAGATGAAGGGGAAACCGTCGGCGTGGAGGCGGTCCAGCAGCTCGCCGGCCTCCTCTACCTCCGGGATACCGGCGGAGATGCACACGCCGTTGAAAGCCGCACCGGCCGCGCGGGCCTTGGGCACGATGCGCGCCTGGCCGAAGTGCAGGTTCCACAGGAAGCGGTCAAAGAACATGGTGTTGAACTGCGCCGTGCGGCCGGGGCGCAGGTGCTGCTCCATTGTGGCCAGGTGGGCGCGGAAGACCTCATCGGAGTACATGCCGCCGCCGGCCATCTCCGTCCAGTGCCCGGCGTTCGCCGCCGCGGCGACGATCTCACCATCAGCGGAGGTCGGCGTCATGCCGCCCAGCATGATGGGGGATAGACCCGTGAGATCGGAGAAGCGGGTCTGGGTATAGGTGCGGCCATTGGGAAGCTCGATGGTGCGCGGGGCGAAGTCGGCGTAGTTCAGGGCCTTGGGCAGTTCAGTGCCCGGCGTCGCCAGTGCATCGAGCTCCTGCGGGGTGGCGGCCGAGACCACTGTGACTCCCGTGCCTTCCACCACGCGGCGGGTGAGGTTGGTCAGCGCACGGTCGAGAACAATGAGGTGCTCCGAGTTGAGCGCGGCCAGCGTGGCCGGCCAATCATGTTCGTTGACCAGGATGGCTTCGGCCTGCGCGCGGGCCTCATCCACGTCGAGTTCGCATTTCTGAGCCAGCGCCACGGTGCGCTCGGCGGCCGGCGCTAGCACCGGGTTGTGGAAAGGAAGAGCCACGGGCAGCTCGTCAAAGCGCGGGCTGAGCTCATCGCCGCCGACGGTACGCTTCTCCAGCTCGGCGTTGAAGCTCTTGACGGCCTCCTCGATGGCGGTGCGGGTGGCAGCCAGGTCCTCCGGGCTGCCGGACAGCGCAAAGTGACGGCGGCCGTTGACCACAGCGATGGCGGCGGTGCCGTGCAGGTACTCGGTGACGAAGCTGCGCTCCAGGCCGCGAATGGACAGCATCTGGGAGCGCGGATCGGCGCCGTTGACAGCACTCGCGGCGGTGCCCATCAGGATGGCTAGGGCCAGGGCTTCTGCCGGCTTGTCGACGGCCATCGCCCCCAAACTTCCCTGCGAATGCCCAGCGCGCTCGTCGATGTCGACGCTGAGATCGCGCAGCTGCTCGATAGCGGCAATCTGGCCCAGGACGATGCCCGGGATGGATACCGCCGGCAGGGCGTCGAGGGACGTGGACTCGGTGGAACCAGCAATGAGCTGCTCGAGGCGCTCGAGCGCGCCGGGGCACGCGGAGGCGATGGTGCGTGCGGCGGGGCCGGTGAGGCTGCGTGCCTGGGCGAGGGTCTCGCGCAGGGTGTCAGCAGTGGCGGCAGACTGCGCGGCGGTGGTGATGAAACCCTGCCAATCGGAGCCTTGTCCGGCGAAAAGTACGGCCGGGCGGGGCATGGAATGCAGCATAGTAACAGGCATCTTTCCTCTTTTGAGCTGATGGGGAACGGTTTTATGAAGAGCTGCGGGCAGAATTAGTTAGCCCTACAGAACAATCATGATGTGCCACCGTAGTCGAAGCTTTCGCGCAAAGCGGCCTCCCGCGCGGAAAATGTGAGGTTTTTCTCACGTTTGGGCGCGGGTGCACTCTTTAGGGTCCAGCCGCGCGAAATTGCGCAACCTTTTGTATTCTTGGCCTCACTGCAACGGCTCGGGGAGGAGCAGGGGTGGCTCAGCATCGGCTCGCGCAGCAGGAAAAAGAAAAATAAGGGGGGACTATGTCTCAATCAGCAACTAAGAAAACAACCAAGACACCGGCTCGGATTAGCAAAAGCCGAGTTATCAAAACCATGACCAAGCTGGCCGGAAAGCTGGAGGAAGATTCCTCCACCGGCTTGCCCACCATCAAAATCGCCGGCGGATTCTTAAGCGTCGACGTCAACGAGGAGATGGGCGGCCTCTGCGTGCTCGGGTATTGGGGTGGCGCGGTGTGCTTCGACCCAGACCGGCAGCCTTTGCGCATGGAGGTCAACGATCTCAACGGCGGCGGGATCTCCGGCAACCTCGTGGCCGAGTCCTGTGGAAGCTCCGCTATGCATACCCACCTGCGGATCTTCGCACCGCCTTATCTGCCGTCGACGGCCACGAATGCTCAGCTCAAAAGCATTATTGCGGGCTATGCGGCAGAAATGTCGGCGGTCTTCGCGCGCCTGGATGAGCAGTTTCCGGAGCATCCCTCGAAGCCGCGCAAAGGGGCCGGGATCAAGCCGGTCTCTCCCCACTATTTCAGTGAAGCTTATGGTGTTTCAGTAGTGGGGATGTGGCGGGTCCACGAGCGAGCTACGCGCCTGGCGATGATCGGCACGCCCGTTCACGTGGTGGACCACCGGAATGGGGCCGTGAGCATCCTTATCAATGAACACGCGATCACTATTGAAACCGCTCGTGATGGCTCCGGGGACATTGAGCTCAGCCTCGTCACGCCCTCCGGCCGCTGTGCCTGCGACCTTGATGCGCTCGTGCGCTGGGCCGAGTTTATGAATGACAATCAGTATGTTTACTCCGCGCGCATCGAGGCGGTGAACCTCGATGGCGCCGATGAGCAGGACCTGGTCCTGGTGGCCACGGCCCGCATTCCCACGAAGTGGGGCTACACCGATGATCAGCTGGATTGGCAACTCAGCACATTGGTGAGCCAGCTTGTCGGTGCTGGTGAAGCGTTCTACCGAACCTTCAACCCCACGCGCGTGATGCGCTATATCGACCGCGCGGCTTAGGTGGAAGCTTCTTTGCCGAGCAGTTTCAGCAGGTCCTTCTGCACTTCGCGGCGGCGGACCTTGCCCAGCTGGTCAGAGGCTAGGTGCTCGAAGTGGTAGAAGGTGCGCGGCACCTTGTAGCGGGTCAGGCGCTCGCGGCAGTAATCCTTGAGGCCCTCCGGATCGAGCACCGCGCCATCCTCCAGGATGATGCAGGCCACGACATCCTCGGAACCGTCCGCGCGCGGGCGGCCGACGATGGCCACGTTGGTGACATCCGGGTGCTGGCGGATTACGTCTTCCACCTCGGCTGGGTACACATTGAAGCCGCCGGTAATGATCATCTCCTTGATGCGGGAGACGATCTTGATGAAGCCATCGGACTCCATGAGTGCCATGTCACCCGTGCGGTACCAGCCATTGTGGAAGGCATTCTCCGTGGCTTCTGGCATGTTGAAATAGCCCTTGAATACTTGCGGTCCGCGCACGAGGAGCTCGCCCGCGGTGCCATCCGGCTGGGTCTCGCTGAGGTTGTCTGGGTTGCCGATGCGCACCTCGGTATCCGGGAAGGGGATGCCGATATAACCGGGGCGGCGGTTCTTGTTGAGCGGGTTCGCGGCCACGATCGGCGAGGTTTCCGTGAGCCCGTAGCCTTCCACGAGCAGGCCGCCGGTGGCCGTTTCCCATTCCTCAACGATGTCTGCCGGTAGTGCTGCTGCACCTGAGAGGCTGTTCCCGATGCCGTGGAGATCGATGTTCTGTTCCTTGGCTGCCTCCATCACCTTGGAGTAAATCGTGGGCACGCCC
This sequence comes from Corynebacterium sp. HMSC074E01, assembly GCF_001808885.1. NCBI lineage: Bacteria > Bacillati > Actinomycetota > Actinomycetes > Mycobacteriales > Corynebacteriaceae > Corynebacterium > Corynebacterium sp. HMSC074E01. The sequence goes on along the minus strand of NZ_KV794845.1, from coordinate 86,473 downwards.
GGCATCCAGGTGGGCAGGCGCTTCTTCATGATGTCGAGGAGCAGCGGAATCTTCGGTGCGGGGGTGAGGACCAGCTCGCCGCCAATGTGTACGCCGAGGGCGGCGATGAGGGTGAGTCCATAGACGTGGAAGAGGGGGAGGGCGGCGAGCATACGCTCGGGCTTCTTGCCCAATTCAGGAACCCATGCCTCCGCCATCTTCATGTTGCAATACAGATTGGAGTGGGTCAGCTCCGCGCCCTTGGGCCTGCCGGTGGTTCCGGAGGTGTAAAGGATTAGCGCGGTATCTTCGCGGCTGACCTTGGCATCTTCCAGCTTCTGGCCCTGCCCGCCGATGGCGCGCCCAGTGAGCACGTTCCACGGAACGGTGTTGGGGGCGGGAACTGAAAGCTCGGCCCGCTTGTCCTTGATGATGGGAAGCGGCAAGCGAAGCAGTAGCTGCTTGGGGCGCGGCATGGCCTCAATCATGTTGACCGTGACGATCGTTTCGAGCGGCGTGGAATCACGCAACTCCTCGAAGACCGGGCTCGCCTTATCCCAGACCACGGCAACGCGGGCGGCGTGATCCTGGAAGAGGGGCTCGAGCTCAGCCGCGGTGTAGAGCGGGTTATGCTCCACGACGGTCGCCCCCAACTTTAAGATGGCGTAGAAGACCGCCACGTGCTGGGGGCAGTTGGGCAGCGCCACGGCGACGCGATCGCCGGGACGGATGCCGAAGGCCTTGAGACCCGCCGCGGCGGCGCGCACGTGGGTATCGAGTTCGCGGTAGGTCATCTGGTGGCCGAAGAACCACGTTGCTGGCCTTTCGCCGTACTCCTCCACGGTTTCTCGGTAGGAGTCCAAGAGCGTTTCGGTGCCGTAATCCAGATTGGGTTTAGTCCACTCAGGGTAATACTGGAGCCAGGCTTTCGTCTCAAAGGCGGAGGGGGCCTGGGCAGGGGATCCGGTCATCTTCGCGAACTCCTTAGGTGGTCAAACTTGTTATGTGGGGAACAGTATAACCAATCTGTGACAGAAGTCTCGAAAATCTTAGCAAAGTTGCTTAAAGTAACGAAATCTTTTCGACATAAATCAATAACCCCGGCGATGTGCGTCTATCACGCAGGGATCGCTCCGGGGTTATGGAGTGCTATCTCTCTGCTTACTTCTCCGCGTTCAGGCGCTCGAGCAGATCCGCCTGTACTTCGCGGCGACGAATCTTGCCCAGCTGGTCGGTGGCCAGCTTCTCAAAGTGGTAGAAGGTGCGCGGCACCTTGTAGCGGGTCAGGCGCTCGCGGCAGTAGTCCTTGAGGCCCTCGGGGTCGAGCGCGGCGCCGTCGTTCAGCACGATGCAGGCCACGACGTCCTCGGAGCCGTCCGAACGCGGGCGGCCCACAACGGCGGCCTCCGCGACGTCTGGGTGGTCCAGCAATGTTTCCTCAACCTCGCCCGGGTAGACGTTGAAGCCGCCGGTGATGATGATTTCCTTGATGCGGCTGACCAGACGGATGAAACCGTCCTCTTCCATCACGCCCATATCACCCGTACGGAACCAGCCATTGTGGAAGGCCTTCTTAGTGGCTTCCTCATCGCCGAAGTAACCCTTGAAAACCTGTGGGCCGCGGGCGAGAACTTCGCCCTCCTGGCCATCGGGCATGGTTTCATCCAGGTTATCCGGGTTAGCGATGCGAATCTCCGTGTCCGGGAAAGGGAATCCCACGTAGCCGGGGCGGCGATCATCGTTCATGGGGTTGCCCACGATAATCGGCGAGCACTCCGTAAGGCCATAGCCCTCCACGAGCATGCCGCCGGTGTACTTCTCCCACTTCTCCACGGTATTGACTGGCAGGGTGGACGCGCCGGAGAAAGCCGCGCGCACGCCGTCGAGGGAGACGTCGTTTTCTTCCGCCTTCGCCACGATGCGCTCGTACAGAGTTGGCACGCCCGGCACCCAGGTCGGGGTGTGCTTCTTCATCAGGTCCATGATGAGCGGCATCTGCGGGCTCGGAAGCAGAACCAGCTCGCTGGCGATGAGCGGAGCCAAGAGGGCATTCATGGTCAGGCCGTAGGCGTGGAAGAAGGGGAGTGCGGCGAGCATGCGCTCAGGGGAATCGCCCAGGCCCGGTACCCAGTGCTTGCCCATCAAGATATTGGAGAAGAGGTTGCCGTGGGTCAGCTCCGCGCCCTTGGGGCTGCCGGTGGTGCCGGAGGTGTACAGGATGAGCGCGGTGGTGTCCTTGGTGACTTCCTCCGGGGTGATGACATCGGAACCATCGCCACCGATCGCGTTGCCCACGAGGGATTCCCACGGCACCGTATTCGGAGCTGGGGCGGTGAGCTGATCGCGCTTGGACTTCAACGGCGGAATAGGCAGGCGCAGGGCCAGGCGCTGCGGAGTCGGCATCGCGTTGATCATGTTGATGGAGACGACGGTCTCCAGGGAGGTCGTCGGGCGCAGCTTCTCCAACGTGGAGGCCGTCTTATCCCACGCGATGGCGATTCGCGCGCCGTGGTTCTTAAACAGACCCTCCAGCTCGTGAGCGGTGTAGAGCGGGTTGTGCAGCACCGCGATGGCGCCCAGCTTAAGTACGGCCCAGAAAGCAGAGATGAACTGCGGGCAGTTGGGGGCGACGATGGCAACGCGGTCTCCCGGGCGCACGCCGAAGGCGCGCAGACCGGCGGCTGCGCGGCGGACCTGCTTGTCCAGCTCGGCGTAGGTCTGCGTGCGACCGAAAAAGTAGGTTGCCGGCTTGTCGGGGTGGAGCGCGAGGTTGTTGTCGTAAACGTCGAGAAGCGTGGTGTCCCCGTACTCCAAGCTATGCGGGGTCCACTCCGGGTAGTACTGGAGCCACGCCTTGGACTCGTATGCCGACATCGATTCACCTTTCGGTCGCGTAGGTTGAGGTACGGGCCAGTATAACGCGGCTCGTTTCGGGATACACTGGACAATTATGCGCATCGCGATGATTTCCATGCACACCTCGCCCCTTGAACAGCCCGGTTCCGGGGATGCGGGCGGCATGAACGTCTATGTTCTCAACACTGCCCGTCAGCTCGCGCGCCTCGGCGTGGAGGTCGATATTTTCACCCGCGCCACGCGCCCCAGTCAGGGCGAGGTGGTGGACGTCGAGGAGCGCCTGCGCGTCATCAACATTGTGGCGGGACCCTATGAAGGTTTGAGCAAAGAGGAACTGCCCACGCAGCTGGCCGCGTTCACGGGCGGCATCTTCAACTTCGCGCGCTGTTTTGAGGTGGACTATGACGTCATCCACTCCCACTACTGGCTCTCCGGCCAGGTGGGCTGGCTGTTGCGTGATCTCTGGGATATCCCCCTCGTCCATACCGCGCACACCTTGGCTGCTGTGAAGAATGTGCACCGCACGCTCGATGACACCCCGGAAACCGAAGCCCGCCGCATCTGCGAACAACAACTGGTGGATAACGCCGACATCCTGGTGGTCAACACCGCCCAGGAAACCCGCGATCTGATCGAGCACTACGACGCCTCGCCGGAGAATATCGTCGTGGTCTCTCCGGGCGCGGATACCGAGCTGTATACCCCGGGAACCGACCGCATGACGGAGCGTGCGCGCCGCCAGCTGGGCATCCCGCTACACACCAAAGTCGTGGCCTTTGTGGGCCGCCTGCAAAAGTTCAAGGGTCCTGACGTGCTCATCCGCGCCGCGGCGGAGCTGATGGAGCGCGATCCGGACCGTAGCCTGCGCGTGGTCATCTGTGGCGGTGCCTCCGGGGCGAATTCCTCTCCGGATACCTATCACAATTTGGCCCGTGAGCTGGGGGTGGAGCGCGTCGTGCGTTTCCTCAGCCCGCGCCCGCCGCAGGAGCTCGTGGCCATCTATCAGGCCGCGGATATCGTCGCGGTGCCCAGCTACAACGAGTCTTTTGGGCTGGTGGCCATGGAAGCGCAGGCCTCCGGAACGCCCGTGGTGGCAGCGGCCGTCGGCGGCTTGCCCATCGCCGTCGCGGATGGTGACACGGGCTTGCTCGTCCACTCCCATTCGGCGCAGGATTGGGCTGACGCACTAGAGCAGTTGCTTGACGACGACCCCCGCCGCATCGCCATGGGCGAAGCCGCCGTCGATCACGCCCAGCAATTCAGTTGGGCGGCGGCCGCGGCCCAACTGGAGAATATTTATGCCGACGCGATGAGTATTGAGATTCCGGACTGTCACGCGCGCCGGGCAATCGGATACTAATCCCACACAAGTGGGCATAAACCCACACTTAGGGGTGATGTGCTCGGGTTCACAGGCGAGCCGCCGAAAAACGTGGCATGCTGGTGTTTATGAGTAACGGAAAGCTGATTCTACTTCGACACGGACAGTCCGAATGGAACGAGTCCAACCAGTTCACCGGTTGGGTTGACGTCAACCTCACCGCCAAGGGTGAGGGTGAGGCCAAGCGTGGCGGCGAGCTGCTCAAGGAACAGGGCATCTTGCCGAACGTTGTCTACACCTCCCTCCTGCGCCGCGCCATCCGCACCGCCAACATCGCGCTCAACGCCGCGGACCGCCACTGGATCCCCGTTGTGCGTGACTGGCGTCTGAACGAGCGCCACTACGGCGCCCTGCAGGGCCTCAACAAGGCTGAGACCAAGGACAAGTACGGCGAGGAGCAGTTCATGGCATGGCGCCGTTCCTACGGCACCCCGCCGCCGGAGCTGGAGGACGGTGCCGAGTACTCCCAGGCCGGTGACCCGCGCTACGCCAACCTGGATCAGGTTCCGCGCACCGAGTGCCTGAAGGACGTCGTCGAGCGCTTCGTTCCTTATTTCGAGGAGGAGATCCTCCCGCGCGCCAAGAAGGGTGAAACCGTTCTCATCGCCGCACACGGCAACTCCCTACGTGCGCTGGTCAAGCACCTAGATCAGATCTCCGATGAGGAGATTGCCGGCCTCAACATTCCGACTGGCATCCCGCTGGTCTACGAGATCACCGAGGATGGTTCCGTGGTGAACCCGGGCGGCACCTACCTGGATCCGGAAGCTGCCGCTGCCGGCGCTGCCGCCGTGGCCGCTCAGGGTGGAAAGAACTAACCACCGAGAAAGCTGCGTGCTGCGCACAATCCCCAGGGAGCATATACTCCTTGGGGATTCTTTGTAGGGGCGTGAATGATTGTGGAACTGGTTTTAGCTTTTCTAGCCGGCGTGGTGGCCTGTGGCCTGGCCATTCCGGTGCTGACTCGGTTCCGTGAACGCATGGAACGCCGCCGCGTCCGCGATGCGGACGCCAACCAGGTCACCAGCGTGAGCCAGGTCCTGCACCTCGCCGTGGCGGGATCGCCGGCCGGCATGACGGTGCTCTCGCGCGACAAAGAGGTCATCTTTTCCAACCCAGCGTCCCATGAAATGTCGATGGTGCACGACCGTGCCGTGAACCCCGATATTTGGAAGGTGGCGGAAGAAGTCTTCGACGATAAGGAGACCCGAACGCTGGACCTCGCCATTCCCAAGCGGCGCACCGGTAACCGCGTGATTCAGGTACGCGCGGTGGTTCAGCCGCTGACGCTTAACGACGATCGCTTCGTCATCGTCTATGGCACCGACGAGTCCGAATCGGTGCGCATGGAATCTGCCCGCCGTGACTTCGTGGCCAACGTGTCGCACGAGCTGAAGACCCCGGTGGGCGGCATCGCCCTGCTGGCCGAGGCCCTCCTCGAGGACACGGGGGATCCCGAGCACGTCGAATACTTCGGCAGCAGGGTGCAGAAGGAAGCCGCCCGCATGGCCGAGATGGTCAGCGAACTCATCTCCCTGTCCAAGCTGCAGGGCGCGGAGGCGCTGCCGGAGATGGAGCCGCTCGACCTCGATGATGTCATCGATGAGGCCATTACCCGCAACCAGCTCGCCGCCGATTCCCACCACAACCAGCTCACCCGCGGCGAATCCGCAGGGGTTCACGTGATGGGAGATAAATCCCTCCTGGTTACGGCGATCTCGAACTTGATCTCCAACGCCATCCACTATTCGCCGGATGAACTACCGGTGTCGGTGACGCAGAAGGTCGTTGGTGGGAAGGTCGTGCATATCCGAGTCACCGACCGCGGCATCGGCATCGCCCCCGAAGATCAGAAGCGGGTATTTGAACGCTTCTTCCGCGTCGACAAGGCGCGGTCCCGGCAGACCGGCGGGACTGGCCTCGGCTTGGCCATTGTGAAGCATGTCGTGGCTAATCACGGCGGCAATATCAAGCTGTGGTCGCGCCCCGGAACTGGCTCGACCTTCACTATTGAGCTCCCTATATACGCAGAAGAGAAGCCAGCAGATAATCTTATTAACCGGGATAATATAGAAGACGGAGCCGTCAGTTCCGCCGCCCCTGGTTTGCAGCGCGCCGTGGCGCGTGTAGCAGCTCGTCGAAAGGATAAAGCGCAATGACCACCATCCTCATCGTTGAAGATGAAGAGTCGCTGGCCGATCCCCTCGCCTTCCTCCTCCGAAAGGAGGGATTCGACGTTCTCCTCGCCCCCGACGGGCCCAGCGCGCTCGAACAGTTTGCGGCAAATAACGTAGATATCGTCCTGCTGGACCTCATGCTGCCGGGAATGTCTGGAACGGACGTGTGCAAGCAACTGCGCGCGACGTCCTCCGTGCCGGTGATTATGGTGACCGCGCGCGACTCAGAGATTGACAAGGTCGTGGGCCTGGAGTTGGGCGCGGATGACTATGTGACCAAGCCTTATTCCTCCCGCGAGCTCATCGCCCGCATTCGCGCGGTGCTGCGCCGTGGCCAGGATGTCTCTTCTGAGCACGCTGAGGAGGAGCCCGACGAGCAAATCCTGGAAGGCGGCCGCGTGCGCATGGACGTGGAGCGCCACACGGTTCTCGTGGCCGGCGAGCCGGTATCCATGCCGCTCAAGGAGTTTGATCTCCTCGAGTACCTGCTGCGCAATGCCGGGCGCGTGCTGACCCGCGGCCAACTCATTGACCGCATCTGGGGAGCGGATTATGTGGGTGATACCAAGACCCTCGACGTTCACGTCAAGCGCCTCCGCTCCAAGATTGAGGCCGAGCCTTCCCGCCCACAGCAACTCGTGACGGTGCGCGGCCTGGGCTATAAGTTCGAGGCTTAAGCTCGGGGGTCCGCTGGGTGCCGCGGGAGCTCGACTCCGGAACGTGCTCGGGCCTCGCAGTGCGTGGCCAGAATTTCGTAGCACTCCTCTCCGAGTAGCGCGATCAGCTCGGTTTTCTGCGATTTCCACAGCGGTTCTTCCGCGATGTGGCAGGAGGGATCTGCCGAGCAATACCAATCGAAGTCCTCGCCGCCGTTGCCCCACCCGCGGCGGTCATATTCGCCGATAGTGGTGCGCAGGATTTCCTCCCCATCGGGGCGCTCCTCATAGTCTTCGTGCCGGCGAATCGGCAGCTGCCAGCACACCTCGGGCTTGACCACGGTGAGTTCCTCACCCGCCTCGAGCGCCCATTGGTGGATAGCGCAGCCCGCGCCCGTGGGCCAACCGGCGCGGTTGGCGAAGATGCAGGCGCCGTCGACAAGCGGCGTCTTCAGTGCCGGTTCCGGCTCGCCATCCTCGCCGTCGAGCTCATCCCACTCCAGCCAGGGCTCCAACTCCTCAGGTTCTCCGTGTTTCAGGAACTCATCTACCCCCGCAGGGCGGTGCTGCCAGAAGCGGGCGGGCATGCGCGCGACGGCGTCGCGAAGCTGCTCCCGATCCGTCTCATCAGCCATGTAGGCACCGTGCACGCAGCAGCCGACGTCGGGCTGTTGCTTATCGATGCCGTGGCATCTCTCCGTCCCAAACTGGCAGGCATAGTGCGATTCGAGCCAAGTCAGGTCGATGGAAAAGATGTGGAGTGGATCGTTTGGATCCGTAAATTCAAACCACTCTCTGGGGAAGTCGGGGGCCTTTTCGCGGCCGGCCAAGATGGAAGCCGCCGCTGGGGAGGAGGCGGGAAATCCCAGGTAAACTTCATTTGATTTCGGGCGATTCACACCTACCCACGGTAGACCTACTACTCTAGAGGCGTGCGATTAGGTGTATTAGACGTCGGAAGTAATACCGTCCACCTCGTTGCGGTCGACGCCGCAACCGGTGGGCGGCCTTCGCCGATGAGCGATTGGAAGACCCCGCTGCGTCTGGTGGAACAGCTAGACAAGGACGGCAACATCCACGAGAAGGGCATGAAGAAGCTCATCTCCGCCGTGGGTGAGGCCGCCGAGCTGGGCCAGAAGCTGGGCTGTGACGAGTTCATCGCCTTTGCTACCTCCGCCGTGCGCTCGGCCACGAACTCGGCCAAGGTTCTCGATGAAGTTGAGAAGCAAACCGGCGTGCGCCTAGAGATCCTGTCGGGTGAGGAGGAAGCGCGCTTGACCTTCCTCGCCGCCCGCCGTTGGTATGGCTGGTCCGCTGGCCGCATCACCAACCTCGATATCGGTGGCGGTTCGCTGGAGCTGTCCACTGGTACCGACGAGCATCCGGAAATGGCTTTCTCCCTCGATTTGGGAGCTGGCCGTCTGACCCATAACTGGTTCGATACTGATCCTCCGCAGAAGTCCAAGGTGAATTTGCTGCGGGATTATATTGACGCGGAACTGGTCGGCGTGGCCGATAAGATGCGCACGCTGGGCCCTGCAGGATTGGCCGTGGGCACCTCGAAAACATTCCGCACGCTGGCCCGTTTGACCGGTGCTGCACCGTCTTCGGCGGGTCCCTACGTCAAACGCACCCTCACGGCGCCGGGTTTGCGTCAGCTGATTTCCTTCATCTCCCGTATGACTGCAGCTGACAGGGCGGACCTTGAGGGTGTAAGTTCTACCCGATCGCATCAAATCGTCGCCGGTGCTTTAGTGGCGGAGGCGAGCATGCGTGCCCTGGGAATCGAAAAGCTGGAGATCTGCCCCTGGGCTCTCCGAGAAGGTGTCATTTTGCGCCGTACCGATAAGGGACTGGAATAGGAAAGAAACGTGGCTGACAAGAAACAGTTGACAGTTGCGGAGCTGCTGGCCCGTAACGCGAAGGACCGACCCGGCGAGGAGAAGAGCCCCCGCCGCCGTCGCCGGAGCCTCGATGAAGGCGGCATCTCAGTTGCGGAGCTGACCGGCAATCTCGAAAAGGTGAAGGCAACCCCGGCTGAGGCAAAGCACTCGAACGTCTCCATCGATGAGACGGCCCCGGTGATTCCTGCGCCGAAGAAGGAGAGCAAGGAAGAGGCTCCAAAGAAGGCAGACAAGAAGGCCGACGACAAGGCTCAGGCTGCCGCCGTTCCTGCGGAGAAGCCCTCTGATGATGACACCCGCGTCATCCAAAAGGTCAAGGACGAGCCAAAGAAGAAGACCGAGGACAAGCCTGAGCAGAAGTCTGATGCAAAGGAAGCTGAAAAGCCTGAGGTAAAGACGGCCACCAAGCCTGAAGCAAAGACCGCCGCACCGGTCGATGAGAAGCCACAGGACGCTGCCGAGGACACCTTCACCACGGGTGAGCTCGAGGCAGTCGACCACGACGTTGAAGAATACGACGACTATGACGACGAGGAGGACGAGGACAAGCTCAACCCCTTCGCCGTCGTCCTGCTCGCCCTCGTGGGCATCGTGCTCGGCGCCATCGTGTTCAAGGGCTTCGAGATCCTCTGGGATCGCTTCGACCGCCTCGTTGTCCTGGTGCTTGGTGTGGTTGTCACCGGCGTCATCGTCGGCATCGTCCACGCACTGCGCACCAGCCGCGATGGTCTCTCCATGTTCCTTGCAGCCGTGGCCGGCCTAGTGCTGACCTTCGGCCCGCTCCTCGTGGTGATGTAAGAACCAGCTCCACAGGGCACCTTCTCATAAGGCATCTGTCAAAAGACAGATGCCTTTTGCATGCGCGGGGTCAGTGAGGCAGCAGCTCAGATCGCAGGCAGCGCTCTTGCTTGGTGGCCGCATCCTGGCCTTTCTGGCACCCTGGAAAGCATGACAAAAATTGCAGTACTTGGTGGAGGACAAATCGGTGAAGCCCTAGTTTCCGGGCTGGTGAATGCGGGCTATGACGCCGCGGACATCGTGGTGACCAACCGTCGTTCCGAGCGTAGCGAGGAGTTAAAGAGCACCTATGGCGTGTCGGTCACGAGCGATAATGCCGCGGCTATCGACGGCGCGGAATACATCTTCGCGTGTGTGAAGCCCTATGCCATCGAGGAGCTCCTTGAGGGTCTCGACATCCCCAAGACGGCCGTGGTTGTGTCCATGGCTGCTGGCCTGACCCTCGAGACGTTGGAGAAGGCCGCCGGTGAGGGCGTGCCAGTCGTCCGCGTTATGCCGAACACCCCCATGTTGGTGGGCAAGGGTATGTGCACCTGCGCGGGTGGTTCCCACGTCACCGAGGAGCAGCAGGCTGGCGTGGTCATGCTTCTGGAAGCCGTTGGCGAGGTTGCAGTCATTGAGGAGAAGCACATCGACGCTGCCACTGCACTGGCAGGCTCTGCCCCCGCGTATTACTTTCTTGTCACCGAAGCGCTGATCGACGCCGGCGTACAGCTCGGCCTCACCCGTGACGTCGCCGAGAAGCTAGCCACCCGCACTGCCCAAGGCGCGGGCACCATGCTGGCTGAATCTGGCAAGGATCCCGTGGCTTTGCGCGCAGGGGTAACCTCCCCGGGGGGAACCACTGCTGCCGCCCTTCGTGAACTCGAGGAGTCCGGCCTGCGGGGCGCGTTCTTCCGTGCCGCCGAAGCATGTACCCAGCGTGCGCAGGAACTTGCTTAAAATTTCCCGCCGTTCTGGTAGCCCTGTGGCATATGTTGTCACACGGGCTTGATGGGGAACAGCGGTGCGAAAGAGGAAAAAATTAGCTCTTGGGTCGCATTAGTCACACGTTTCACGCTAAGCTGGCAGGAGCGCGTGCGTGATAGTCCTGTGGGAGGGGAAGCCTACAGCGCGTCACGTGCTGAAGGGTTAAATAAACTATGACGAATGAAGATAAGGGAACTTTCCTGACCATCGCCGAAGTTGCGGAGATCATGCGTGTCTCCAAGATGACGGTGTACAGGTTGGTTCATGCAGGTGACATGCCGGCCGTGCGCGTGGGACGCTCCTTCCGCGTCCACGAATCTGCCGTCAAGGAATACCTTGAGGCCTCCGTATACGGAGCCTAGCGTTCACCTCTTTCTGGCAGCGCCCACCACTGTGGACCACTCGCGGTCCGCGGCGGTGGGCGCTGCCCTTAGTTTTGGTGCTGGGCAGGCCGCTAGGTAAGATAGTGAGCATTCGTTTCGGCACTGGTATGCCTGTGTCTCCCTGTTTCGCAGGGGCCGCCACGAGTGCACCGTGTGTGGTTTCATTCCAGGCGTTGCCGGCCGGTTTACGTACGTACTAATTCCGAAAGTGAGGAAACCTACTATGGGTTCTGTCATCAAGAAGCGCCGCAAGCGCATGTCCAAGAAGAAGCACCGCAAGATGCTGCGCCGTACCCGCGTTCAGCGTCGTAAGCTGGGCAAGTAAAGCTTCGCCTGCAACTCCCCGCATGGTCCTTTTAGGTTCGTGGCGGGGAGTTTCTGCTATCTATTCTCCTTTCCCTCCGTCGTTTCAGACGACCTTTCCGTCGTCTCACATGACGTCGTTTCAGACGACGACGCCGCTTAGAACGGAATGTCTTCCTGTGGAGCGCCCGGGGTGCGGGGTTCCTCAGCAGCGGCCTGCGATTCCTTAGCTGCCTGCTGGGTAGCTTCCTCCTGGGCGCGCTCGCGGGTGGCCGTAATTTTCTGGGCCACCGTCTGCGCCCAACGCTTCGTCTTCTTCGCCAGCGGGCCGGTCGGCTCTGTCATGGCCCATGTCCCGTCCTCGTAGAGCCACACGATGTCCCCGGTGTGCGGGTCCATGATGTAGTGTGCGCGCCCATCAGTCTTCATATTGTGATGGTGCTGGCACAAGCTGGCCAGATTGCGCGGGTGCGTGGCACCGCCGTCGGCATAGTTGATGCGGTGGTCCATCTGGCACAGGTAGGCCGGCCGGTTGCATCCCGGAGCGCGGCAGGTGCCATCCCGGCCTTCCACAAATTTGCGGATGAGTTCCGAAGCCACGTAGCTAGCCGATTCCGGCGGTTCCGAGGAGAGGTCGCGCGTGCGTGTGGCGGGTATGTCCTGCGAGGTCCATCCATACCCTTGGACAAAGGTGGGAGCATTGTCGATATCACTGGCCTGGTAGGTGTGCAGAATGATCGTCGCCGGCGGAGAGATACTGCCGGCGATGAGCTTCTTTAAGGCATCCGCCTGCGAGAGCCCGTTCTCCTTCGCTGCCTGTTTGATATAGCCATCCAGAATCATTCCCGTGGCACTATCAGTGTTGAGCTCAAGAATGCCGCGCTCACTAGTATCGGTAAAGGTATACGAGTCCTTCTTCGGAGAATCGCGGAAGGTGAATGCTTTATTGATGCTCTTGCAAATATCGCGAACCTTGCGCCCAATCTGCGCCGGAGTAGGAAAGACCTGATTCGGGGAGGTGGGGGGGAAGAAGGTGACCAGGGAATCGTCGATAAGCGCGAGCGTTTCCGGTGGCAGTTTACCCAGCTTCGTCAGGGTGCGGTCGATGGTGATGAGTGCCTTCATATCCAGTAGAAACTGACTGTCCTGCAGTTGCTTGACCTGCGGGAGCTCCGTGAGGCGGTGCACGGCCAGGCAGCATTCACTCACGGTGTAGTCACCGACGCCAAGCTTGGCGACGAGCCTCTGGCACGCAACATCAAAATCCTCATCGAGGTCTGGCATGGCAGCTACCCAAGAGCGGTAGTCGGCGCGGCGGGCGGCGCTGCGCTCCACGGCGAGGGCGCAGTCAGGGTTCATGTGGGAAAAGAAGGCGGTTTGAGTGGCGGTATTCACGGTGTCCCCCAAGGTTTATGGTGTCGTTTGTATGTTCTATGCACACTATAAAACATGCCTCGGACATCTATCTTGAACTGGGGGTATGGCAATATTTGGGCCGCTGTAATGGTGTGCATGTTTGCTCTCGTAGGCCGGGTGGAAAGTCTCATACTTTCCGGCCCCACAGGAGTCCGCCACGTACGTAAAATGGCGAACTATGTTGCCTAGACTCCTCACCCTTGACAGCCTGGTTATCTCACAGACCAAGTCCTTCATGCAGGATGAATTCCTGATCGCCGATGAACAAGGTGTGCCCGTCGGGACGATTCTGCAGTCGACGAGCCTGAAGGACATGTTCTTCAACTCTTCCCGCAGCCTCGAGGTTGCTTTTACCGATGAACAAGGTAATCCGCAGCAGCCGCTCATGGTGATTAAGGATCCGCCGAACTTTGTGCGGGATACCTATGAGGTGTATCTTCCGGGCGTCGAGAAGCCTATGGCAGTCGTGACCAAGAAATTCTCCCTCCTGAAGACGCGCCTGACCTTGGAGATGGAAGGCTTCCCAGAGATCGAGATTGAAGGCGATGTGTGGGATTGGAATATCACGATTACCAGCCAGGGGCAGCCCTTAGCGGAAGTGCGTAACGAGTGGTCGGGCGTGGGCCGGTTCCTCGCTGGGAAGAATACCTACCGCCTCAGCATTGCGCCGGGCCTCGACCCGCAACAGCATGCTGGGCTGATTGGTGCGGTCATGTGCATGGACATGCTGCGCACCAAGGCTCAAAATAGCAGCTAGCGGCGCACGAAGCGCCAGCTGCCATAGGAGAAGAGCGCGGTGGCGAGTGCCGGGAGGCCGTAGGTGCGCACGGCCTTGCGCACCGAGCGGTAGTCGCGGATGAGCCAGCCTTTTTCCTCTGCAATATCGCGCAGCTTGGAATCCGGGTTAATGGCCACGGGAGTTCCCACCATGGACAGCATCGGGACATCGTTGGCGCTGTCGGAGTAGGCGGTACAGCGCTCAAGATCGAGATTCTCCAAGGTGGCGAGCGCCGCCACTGCATGCTTTTTACCTGGCCCGTGGAGGATATCGCCCACGAGGTGGCCGGTGAAGCGGCCATCTTTGACCTCCGCCACGGTGCCGAGAGCGCCGGTGAAACCGAAACGCTGCGCCAGAATTTGCGCCAGCTGCACGGGGGTCGCCGTGACTAGCCACACCTGCTGGCCAGCATCGAGGTGCATCTGCGCCAGCTGCTTCGTGCCCGGGTAGGCCTTCCGGGCCATCGATTGGTCCACGATGCTCTCGCACAACACCACCATCTCCTCCACCGAGCGGCCCTTGACGAACTCGAGCGCTTGCACGCGCCCCGCGGCCACGTCGGCGGCATTCTCCGAACCGGAGACGCGGAATTTCAGCTGCTTCCATGCGATGGGAAGGATCTCAGAAAGTTTGAAATAGCGGCGGCGTGCCAGCCCCAGGGCAAAGGACACAAGCGAAGAGCCCTGGACCAAGGTGTTATCCACGTCGAAGAAAGCCGCAGCGCCGACGTCTTGGGGGATGTCCGGGTCTGGCTCGGTGATGGAGCGCGCGCCGGCGGATTCGAAGGAACCCCGAACAGAATCCACGCCAGAAGAGAAAGCTTCCAGGTCGATGCCGAAGAGGTGCTCTACCGCCGCGGCTGCCGACGCCTCACCGGCCGCCCTCTGGTGCTCTTCACCCAGCGGTGCGAAGGCCTGTTGCTCCAGGAAATTGCGCAAGTTTCCCCTGCTTGCGGTCCAATTGGCAAGGAACTCGCGGGGAGAATCGGGCATACCAGGAGGGAGCGGGAGAGGCACGCGTTCAGCTTTCATAGGGTGGGAAGACTAACGTGTCCATAGTAAACCGCGAACCGTTCTACGTCCTATCGAGGAGTTCTTAATGTCTCACGTCGTCGAGCTGATGGTGCGTACCACGTGCGGCTCCTGCGCGCGCGTTCTGGAGCAGATTACCCCGGTGGTCCGGCAGGCTGGGGCAGAGCTTAAAGTGCGCAACGTCGATGAGGATGCGGAGCTGGCCATGGAATATGGTGATCGCGTCCCCGTTGTAGTTATTGATGGTGAGGAGTTCTCCTGCTGGGAAGTGGACAACGAGGAGCTAGCGCAGGCGCTGATGGAGTAGCTTTCCCTGGAGACTTCCGCGAGTTTCGGAAACGAGCTGAAAACTAGTAGTCTTTTGGATGATCTATGTCATCCAAAGGGATGATGCAAAACTGGAGGGTTGTGCATGAGTGTGCTCGTCGTGGGCATGTCGCATCAGTCGGCGCCGGTAGCGCTGCTGGAAAAGCTGAGCATGGACGAGACCGTGCAGAATGACACCTGCCGTGCCATGGTATCGGCAGGCTCGTTGAGCGAGGCGATGATTATCTCCACCTGTAACCGCCTTGAGGTCTATACCGTCACTAACTCTTTCCACTCCGGCGTCCAGGATGTCGTGCACAACCTCGCTGAAGTCTCCGGGGTGGAGGAGGAGAAGCTGCGCTCCTATCTCTATGTGCGCTATGCCGACGCCGCCGCCGAGCACCTCATGATGGTGACCTCCGGCCTCGACTCGATGGTGGTGGGTGAGCAGCAAATCATCGGCCAGGTGCGCACCGCCTACCAGTTTGCTTCGGAGCAAGGAACCGTCGGCCCGCGCATCCACGCGCTGGCACAGTCCGCGCTGCGTACTGGCAAGCGGGTGCATTCCGAAACTGAGATCGATGAGGCGGGCTCCTCCATGGTCTCCTTTGCTTTTGATCAGGCGCTAAGCCGCATGGGCAGGGAAGATCTCGCGGGCAAGCGCGTGCTCATCTTGGGCGCAGGTGCAATGGCCTCGCTGGCGGCAACGCACGCGGGGCGCCTGGGTGCGCACCTGATTATCGCGAACCGCACCATCGCCCGCGCGGAGCGCGTGGCGCAGCACGCTCATGAGGCGGGCGTGTACGCAGACGTTATTGACTTCTCGGAGCGTGCCCAAGCTCTGCGCGATGTGGACGTGGCGATTTCCGCCACGGGAGCCCAGGGCTTCACTATTACGGCTGCCGACGTCGAGCGCTATCACGTGGCCGACCGCGAACTCATGCTCGTGGATCTGTCCCTGCCGCGCGATATTGATGATGCCGTGGCAGAGGCCGAGGGAGTCGACCTGATCAATATCGAGCGTCTCAACAACTCTCTGCAGGCGGCCGATACCGATCTGGCAGCGGGTACCAGCCCACACGCGCAGGCGCGGCGCATCGTCAGTGAAGAACTCGAATCCTATGCTTCCGAGCAGCGCGTCCGCGACGTCGTCCCAGCCGTATCGGCACTGCGCAAGCGGGCGGCAAACCTGGTCCAGTGCGAGGTAGCGCGGATGGGACAGAAGCACCCCGAGCTGGACGAGCGCCAGATGGGAGATATCAATCGCGCACTCAAGCGCGTTGCGGATAAGCTGCTGCACGAGCCCACGGTTCGCGCGAAGCAGCTCGCGGCCAACTCCGGCACGGTTAGCCATGAGACCGCGTTGCAAGAGCTTTTTGGGCTCCAGCTGGAGGGCAGCGGCGTGGCGGTAGACATGGCGGAGCTGCCGGATGCCGCGCAGATGGAAGCCGCGGAAAATACTAAGGAAGAAAAGGACGCATAGATGTTGAAGATCGGTACCCGAGGATCCCTCCTGGCCACTACTCAGTCCGGCCACGTACAGGAGTGGTTGCAGCAGGAAGGCTATGAGGCCGAGCTGCACATCGTTACCACGCAGGGTGACGTCAACATGGCTCCCGTGGAGCGCATCGGTGTGGGTGTGTTTACGCAGGCCCTGCGTGAGGCCGTCGACCGCGGCGAGTGTGAGATCGCAGTGCACTCCTTCAAGGACCTGCCCACGGCTGCCGACGAGCGTTTCGACCTCGTGGTGCCGCAGCGCCAGGACGTCCGTGAGGCGCTCATCGCCCGCGATGGCCTGACCCTCAAGGAGCTGCCGGAGGGCGCGCGCGTGGGCACCTCCGCGCCGCGCCGCATCAGCCAGCTGCGCGCTATGCGCCCGGACCTGGATATTCGTCCGCTGCGCGGCAATATCGATACCCGCATGGGCAAGGTCACCAGCGGCGAGCTCGACGCCGTCCTCCTGGCCTACGCAGGCCTCGTGCGCGCGGGCTATGCCGATCGCGCCACCGAGGTCTTCGATCCGGAGGTCTTCATGCCCGCGCCCGCGCAGGGCGCGTTGGCTATCGAGGCAGTGAAGGGAACTGAGGCAGCGAAGGCCATTGCCTTGCTTGCCGACGGCCCCGCCACCGCCGCCACCCGCGCCGAGCGCACCGTGCTCTCCCAGCTGGAGGCTGGTTGCACTGCGCCGGTCGCCGCTACCTCTCACTGGGAAGGGGAGCAGCTGGTCGTTCGCGGCGGTGTCTTTGCCCTCGACGGTTCCCGTCAGCTCATCGCTCAGGCCCAGGGTGCGGCAAGCGAGGCAGAAGAATTGGGACGTGCGGTCTCCAAGGAGCTCTTCGCTCAGGGAGCTGCGGACGTGCTGGCAGCGGAATAACCGCACGTAATTTTTGCTTTGGGGCCTTTTCCTTTAGTGTGTATCTAGCACACGATCATTGAGAGCAATGATTTAGGCCCCCTTAACTCGCGAGTGAGGGGCTTTCTTGTCTCCACTCCCGCGCCTGCCACGCTTCGGCGCCGGGGCACTCGGAACCCACAAACTAGAAAAGAACCTTATGAGCAATGCCGTGCCGGATACCCAGCCTGAGCTGGGTAAGTCTGATCTGGGCAAAGTCGTTTTCGTCGGCGCTGGCCCAGGCAACCCCGACCTGCTGACCGTTCGCGCCCGCGAGGTTCTGGAGACGACCGCCAACGTCGTCACCGACTCAGGGGTCTCGCAGGGCGTGCGCGACATGGTGGCGCAGCAGGTGCCGGTTCCGCAGGAGCTTCTCGACGCCGCCGAAGAAGAGTACGAGCGCATTTGCGCCGCCGCCAAGGAAGCGGGCGCGCGCCGCAAGCCGCCGCGCCCGGCACCGCCGACGGCAGCGGTCTTTGAGGAGGTCGAGGGGGACGTCGTCAAGCAACTGCGTAACGCGCTCGAGCGCGCCGAGGGGCATGACGTGATCCGTCTGGTGACCGGTAACCCGCTCAACCGTGAGTCCATCAAGGCGGAGATCACCGCCGTGGCCAATGCGGGCATGGAATTCCAGGTGGTCCCGGGTATGTCTCTGCCTTCGACGGTTCCCTCCTTCGCAGGCATTGCTCTCGGTGCGACCTATACTGAGGCCGACATCACGGAAGGCGCGGACTGGGATGCGCTGGCCACCGCGACGCAGCCGCTGGTTTTGCAGGCTACGGCAGATGACCTGCCGGTTATTTCCGCCGAGCTGGTGGAGCGCGGGATGCCCGCGGAGACGGAAGCATACGTCACCGTCCACGGCACCACGCGCCTGCAGCGCACCCACGAAACCACGCTGGGAACACTCGGCAAGCTCGATGCTGAGCTGCCGGGCGAGCTCGTGGTGACGCTGGGGCGCAGCTTTGATGATCGCTCGAAGTACTCCTGGTGGGAGAACCGTTCGCTCTATGGTTGGCGCGTGCTGGTGCCGCGCACGAAGGAGCAGGCCGCAGCGATGAGCGCCCGACTGGCTGGCCACGGCGCCATCCCGCAGTCGGTGCCCACTATCTCCGTGGAGCCGCCGCGCAACCCGGCGCAGATGGATCGCGCCATCAAGGGTATTGTCGAGGGCCGCTACAAGTGGGTCGTGTTCACCTCCGTCAATGCGGTGAGCGCGGTGTGGAAGAAGATCGCGGAACTCGGCCTCGATGCCCGCGACTTCGCCGGCGTGCACCTCGCTGCGGTGGGGCAGAAGACCGCCGATGCTATTCGCGCCAAAGGCATGGTCCCGGAGCTTTTGCCGCCGGCGACGAAGCAGAACGCCGAGGGCCTCGTGGAGGTCTTCCCCAACTACGTTGAGGATATCGACGCCGTGGGGCGTGTACTGCTGCCGCGCGCCGATATCGCCGGCGAGGCGCTGGTGACTGGCCTGCTGGACTTGGGCTGGGAAGTCGATGATGTCGTGGCCTACCGCACCGTCCGTGCGGCCCCGCCGGCCGCGGAGATCCGCGACATGATCAAGACTGGCGGCTTCGACGCCGTTGCCTTTACCTCGCCGTCGACGGTGCGCAACCTCGTCGGCATTGCGGGCAAGCCGCATGCCCGCACCATCATCGCCTGCATTGGCCCCTCCACCAAGGCGGCGGCTGAGGAGGTGGGCCTGCGCGTGGACGTGGTCCCGGAGGTCGCGGATGTGCCGATGCTTGTCGACGCCCTCGCTGACCACGTCGCAGCCCTGCGTGCTGCCGGCAACCTGCCAGCTCCGCGCAAGAAGCGCCGCTCGCGCAAGAAGACGGCGTAGACCGCTTCTGGGCGGGCAGGTAAGGGGCGACTAGAGTCGGGAAGGTAGTTCAATTTTCTCGTAGCTCAAAGGAGAGTTTTTACTCATGAGCATTGCTCGCCGCCCCCGCCGCCTACGTCAGAACCCGGCTTTTCGGGATTTGGTTGCGGAAACGTCGCTGCGCCCCTCCGACCTCATCCTCCCGATGTTCGTGGTCGACGGTCTGAACGAACCCCGTGACATCCCCTCCATGCCGGGCGTGCAGCAGCACAGCCTGGATTCCCTCAAGCGTGCCGCACACGAGGCCCTTGATGCGGGCGTGACCTGCGTTGACCTCTTCGGCGTGCCGCGTGAGGAAGACAAGGACGCGACCGGCTCCGTGGCCTGGGACCCACAGGGCGTCCTCAACGTGGCGATTGCGGAGCTGCGCCAGGAATTCGGCGATGACCTCATTGTCATGGCGGATACCTGCCTCGATGAGTTCACCTCCCACGGCCACTGCGGCGTGGTCGATGACCAGGGCCGCGTGCTCAACGATGAAACCGTGGCGCTTTACCAGGATATGGCCCGCTCCCAGGCCCGCGCTGGTGCGCACATGGTCAGCCCCTCCGGCATGATGGATGGACAGATTGCCGCCATCCGTGAGGCTCTCGATGAGGCCGGCCACGAGGATGTTGCGATCATGGCCTACTCGGCCAAGTATGCCTCGGCCTTCTTCGGCCCCTTCCGCGATGCCGTGGGTTCCTCCCTGGAGGGTGACCGCCGCACCTACCAGCAGGACCCGCGTAACTTCCGCGAGTCCATGCTGGAAGTGGACCTGGACATCGAGGAAGGCGCGGACATCGTCATGGTCAAGCCTGGCTTGCCGTACCTCGACGTGCTGGCCGGTGCCGTCGAGCGCTCCTCCGTGCCGGTGGCTGTTTACCAGGTCTCCGGCGAGTACGCGATGATTCAGGCCGCTTCCCAGAACGGGTGGATCGATGGCGAGGCCGTTATGCTGGAGTCCTTGACCGCGTTCAAGCGCGCGGGAGCGGATCAGATCCTGACCTACTTCGCCACGGACGCCGCCCGCTTGCTCAAGTAAAAGGAGAATCGTGACGTTCAGCCCGAACACGGCTTCGTCGGCGCCGAAGCCGACGGGGCAGAATAAGGAGCCGGATAAGGAGCAGACCAAGCGCACCGAAGCCGTCTCCCTCATGCTCAAAGTGTGGACCGTTGCCTTGGTGCTCGAGGTGGTGCACCTAGTCTTGAGCATCGTGCTGACCCTGCTGAATAGGGAGGAACTCTTTGCCCAGGCCCGCAAGACCGCGGAGTCTGCGGCGGAGAAATCCGGGCAGGACGTGAGCGATGCCCTCGTACAACTCGTGGGCTATGGCTCGGTGGCCTTCAGCTCGCTGATTTCACTCGCCATCGTGGTGCTGCTGGGCATCATGCTGGGCTTTATCCACAAGAACTCCAAGGCAGCCGGTACTGGCCGGCGCCTGTGGTTCGCCTTCTCCCTCTACTTTGCCCTCCGCGTACTCATCGTCTTCATCAGCAGCCCCGCCGGGGCGAGCGCGCCGGATTGGCTCTTCCTGCTCGACGGTGCCGTGCAGATCCTCGTCGGCGTGGCGGCCGTCATGGGCTTGATGTTCTCCACCAAGGAAGAGGTACTCGAGTACACCGGCGAGATGGAGCAGCTGCGCCAGATGCGGAAAGAGATGGAGGAGCAGCGCCGCCAGGAAAACCTGGAGGAGCGCGAGAAGAAGAGCAAGGACCGGGAGAAAGAAGACAACAAGGACGGCAAGCGATGAGCGAGCGCCCCGGCCCCGCGGACTATAACCGCCGCCCACGCCGCCCCAAGAAGCAGGGGGAGCAGGATTCTTCCACCTGGCCTTCCCAGCTGCGCATTGCCTATTGGGTCTGCGTAGTTGCCGCAGTTGTCATGCTCACCGCCGGGATGGTGGGGCTCTTTGGTTCCTATACATCGGTGACGAACACCCAACTCAGCCCGGAACAAGTGGACTATATCCGCTTCAACACACGTTTCGCGGCCATCTCCAACGTGGTGGGCGCCGTCGTCATTGCGGCGTGCTCCGCGCAGTTGGCAAGCGGCTCGATATGGGCGCGCCGCATCATCACCGCGGTGTCTGCCTACATCATGTTCGTCAGCATTGCGGCGCTGATCGCGGGCGTGGGCGGGTTGCTCTTGTTGCTCATTCCCATGGTGCTCATGGTGGCCATCTACTTCCTCTTTCACCCGGTTTCGACGGCTTTCATTAAGGCCCGCCGCGCCCACAACTCCTGATTGGCGCCTACTCCAACTTTTGATTCATAATGGACGGTATGTCTCGACTGTCTGATGCGCCGCTGATTGCTGCCGCTACTGGCCACACGCCCTCCCGCCCGCCCGTCTGGTTCATGCGCCAGGCAGGGCGCTCTTTGCCGGAGTACCGCAAGGTGCGCGAGGGAATTAGCATGCTGGATTCCTGTTTCATGCCGGAGCTCCTCGCGGAGATTACCCTGCAGCCGGTGCGCCGCCACGATGTTGATGGCGCCATCCTGTTCAGCGATATCGTTGTCCCGCTCAAGGCCGCGGGCGTCGGTGTGGAGATCGTCCCCGGCCGCGGTCCCGTCATGGATGCGCCCGTGCGCACCACGGAGGACGTGGCCAACCTGCCTATCCTCGACGTCGATGTGCCCGAGGTACGCCAAGGCATTGAGATTATTCTGAGCGAGCTCACCGACAAGCAGGCCCTCATCGGTTTCGTCGGCGCGCCCTTCACCTTGGCCAGCTACCTCATTGAGGGCGGACCGTCGAAGAACCACGAGCGCACCAAGGCCCTGATGCATTCCGATCCGGAAACCTGGCACAACCTCATGAAGCGCCTCACCCCGACGATTATCTCCTTCCTGGAACTCCAGCTGGATGCCGGCATCGACGCGATGCAGCTCTTCGATTCCTGGGCGGGCTACCTCAACGAGCGCGATTACCGCGAGTTCGTGCTGCCCTATTCGGAGCAAATCCTCAAGGTCGCTGAAGGCCGCGTGCCGCGCATCCACTTCGGTGTGGGGACCGGCGAGCTGCTCGGCGCGATGTCTGAAGCTGGCTCTGAGGTCATGGGCGTGGACTATCGCGTGAGCATGAATGCCGCCGCGGCCCGCGTCAACGCGGACATCCTGCAAGGCAACCTAGACCCGGCTCTGCTGTTTGCCGGCGAGGATGCGGTGCGCAAGGAAGTACGCGCCATCAAGGCAGAAGTAGATGCCGCCCGCGCGGCAGGCAACCTGCATGGACACATCTGGAATCTCGGCCACGGCGTGCTGCCGACCACGGAGGCGGAGGCTGTTACGCGCGCCGTCGCCATCATCCACGAGGAGGGCTAAATGAAGATCGCAATCATCGGTGCGGGCCTGGCAGGCCTCACCGCAGCGTGGGAATTCAAGCAGAACACTGAGGACACCCACGAGGTCTACGTTTTCGAGGCGGCCGATCGCATCGGCGGCAAGCTGCACACCGTGGCTTTCAACGGCGGCCCTACTGACATGGGCGCGGAGGCCTTCATCCGCCGCCGCCAAGACGCCGTGGATTTCTTCACGGAGCTCGGCCTGCAGGATTCCTTTGTGGAACCCAATTCGCAACTGCGCCCGCGCGTGTACACCGGCGGCGCGCTGCACTTCCTGCCGCAGGGCGGGGTCATGGGCATCCCGTCGGAGCCGCAGGACTTCTTCTCCGCGACGACCAACGAGCGCATCACCAACGAACAGCCCTTCGAGTGGGAAATCGGCGGGGACGTCTCCGTGGGCCAGCTCGTGCGCCAGCAATATGGTGATGACGTAGTGGACCACGTGGTCTCCGCGCTGCTCGGCGGTGTCTACTCCTGCTCGGCCGATGACCTGGGCCTGCGTGCCACGGTTCCGCACCTGGCAGCCACGCTGGACTCCCTGGCGAAGGACGGCCCCGTCACGCTGTCGGCCGCAATCAAGCAGATCGAGTCCGGCCGCAGCCCGGCCGAGGGCTCCGTCTTCGGCACCTTTAAGGGCGGCTATGCCGAGCTTTACGAAGCTCTGGCTGAGAAGTCCGGCGCGCAGATCCACCTGGACACCTTCGTCTCTGGCGTGACGCGCAAGGGTGATGCCTTCGAGGTCAAGGGCGCGCCGGGGGATATCGGTCCCTTCGACCGCGTGCTCTTTGCCACCCCGGCACCCACCACCGCGCGCCTGCTCAAGGCCGTGGCCCCGGAGGCCGCCCAGGAGTTATCTTCTGTCCAGCTGGCCTCCTCTGTGGTCGTCGGCTTCAACTTCGCCTCTGCCACGGATCCGGAGGGCAACTCCCTTCCGGAGGCCACCGGCATCCTCGTTGCTTCGGACGAGCCGGACGTGCGCGCCAAGGCCTTCACGCTCTCCTCCAACAAGTGGCCGCACCTGGCAGAGCGCGAGGGCTTCCTCGTGCGCGCCTCCTTCGGCCGCTTCGGCGATGACTCCCTCGTGCGTGCGGAGGAGGATGACCTGGTGGACTATGCCCTCGATGACCTGCAGAAGATCACCGGCTTCGACGGCCGCGCCGCCGGTGTGGAGGAGATCTACACGCAGCGCTGGTTCGGCGGCATCCCCCGCTATGACGACAAGCACCTGGCCACTGTTGCCGCGGTCCGCGCCAAGCTTGCCGACGTCCCCGGTATCGTCACCGCCGGCGCCTGGGCTGATGGAGTCGGTGTGCCCGCCGTTATTGCCGGTGCCCGCGCTGCCGCGCAGGCGCTCGTCAGCTAGCTCGCTGTCGGCGCCTGCTTTTTAGCACCTCACAAAGGGCGCCCCGCAAAAGGCGTCTGATAAAAGGTATCTTTGGGTGTAAAAACGCCATCTGCAATGCGCAAAAGGCGTTTTTGGCCGTGAAAACGCCTTATGACTGATGCCTTTTGTCAGATGCCTTTTTGGGCAGAGGCGATAGGGGAAGTTGACGCTAGTTAGTAGTGGTATCTGCACCCAGCAATCTCGATGGTCGCGCCCTTAATGCGATAGATCAGTCGGTGCTCTTCCGTAATTCGCCGAGACCAGAACCCGGCTAACTCGAACTTGAGTGGTTCGGGTTTTCCTATCCCTTCATTGCCGTTTCGTGCAATGTCTTTAATGAGGCTATTGATTCTCTTGAGGATCTTCTTGTCGTGAGCTTGCCACCAGAGGTAGTCCTCCCATGCTTCCTCTGTCCACGAAAGAATCATGAAGCTTAGTCTTCCTCAATGAGTTCGTGCTCCGTTGCTTCCCCGGCGTTGAGGCTCTCGATGGAGTCAAGCAGGCGCTGGGCATTGCGAGGGGAACGCAGAAGGTATGCGGTTTCGCGAAGAGAGTTGTAGTCATCTAAGGAAACGATGACTGCAGACTCATGACCATTGCGAGTGATGATGACTTCTTCGCGGTCATCAACGACCGACTGTAGGACCTCCGCGTATCTTGCTCGCGATTCCGAGTAGGACATGGTTTTCATAAGCTATCTCCCTTCTTGTACAAGAAACTGTACAACGAAAAGAGGGTGAGTGCTAGAGAGGTTTCAGTTTATGGGGCCACGTGAACGGTGCGCGTCAGATCGAGCTGCTGGCATACATGCTCATCGTGGCTGACCAAGATGAATGCCCCGCGGTAGCTCGTGAGCACCTCAATCAGCCAATCAGTGGTGGGGATATCGAGGTTGCTGGTTGGTTCGTCGAGAAGCAGAAAGCGCGGGGCTGGGTCGCTGAGCAGGACGCGGGCGATTTCGACGCGGAAGCGCTCGCCACCAGAAAGCTGGCCCACGGGCTGATGGATCTTGTCGTTGATAAAGAGCATCTGGGCCAGCTGGTCGCGCAGGAACTGCGGGTCCGCGTTGGGATTGGCCTCCCGCACGATGTCGAGCACCGACTTCTCTGCGGGCAAGACGATGCGTTGGCGGATGTACCCGCAGGGCAGCGCGTACTCGACGTCGCCGCGGGCGATGCGGTTGAGGAAGGTGGTCTTGCCGCTGCCGTTGGGCCCGGCGAGGCGAACCCGTTCGGGGCCAGTAATGCTGAGCAGATCGCTGACCAGCACGCGGGTGCCCGCGGGCAGCTCAGTGCCGGGGAGATCGATGTGGACATGGGCGTCGTCGCGAAGCGCGCGCTGTGCCTTGTCATGCGCCGACTGGGCGGCAGCCACTGCATCGTTGGCCTGTTGAGAACGCCCAGCGGCCGAGCGCTCGGAACGGTTCTTGTCCAAGCCCATGGCCATGCCGGGTTTGCGCTTCGAGGCGGCGAAGTTCTTGCCGCGGCGGGCATCGCGCGCAATGCGGGTCTGCATGGCGGCGCGCTCGCGGATCTGTTTGCGGTGCTCAGCCTTGGTTTCCCTGACCTTGGCCTGCGCGGAATCCTGCTCGGCATCAATCGCTGCGCGGTAGGAGGAGTAGTTTCCCTCGAACTCGCGAAGAGTGCCGTGGTAGAGTTCCGCGATGCTATCCGCGTGCGCGAGGAGCTCGCGGTCGTGTGAGACGACGAGAACCGGCATCGGCGCGGTGCGAATGAGCTCGAGCAAGCGTTGACGTGAATCGGAGTCCAGGTTGTTGGTGGGCTCGTCGAGGATCAGGAAATCCGGCTTGCGGAAGAAGGCGGCGGTCAGCGCCACAGTCACGGCTTCACCACCCGACAATGTGCCGATAGTGCGATCCAGCGGGAAGGGGATACCCGCAGCGTCGAGAGCTGCTTCAATACGCTCTGCTAAATCCCACTGCTCACCAACAGTGGTGGCGAGCTCTTCCGAGTATTCGCCAGCCTCAATGCGGGCAATGGCGCTGAGGATCTCTGTTGCGCCAAAGACATTGGCGATGGTGTCAGACGTGTGGAGGCCTAAATCCTGGTCGACATAGAGGACTGAACCCGCGGATACCGTGCCCGAAGTCGGGGCAATGAGACCAGCAAGGACCTTGGCCAGCGTTGATTTTCCGGAACCATTCGCACCCACCAAGCCCGTGAAGCGGGAAGAAAACGTTCCGGTGAGGTCCGTGAAACATGGGGTGCCGTCGGGCCAGGTGACGGTGAGATGAGAAAAAGAAATAGGCATGAAGAAATCCACCTTCGAGTAAGTCGCGTAAAAAGTGTGACGTCGAATTAGGAAAAAATCTTCATGCCCGAAAGACTAGCCCCGGTTAATACCCCAGCGCAAGGGCCGCCACGCCAAGGCCGAGAGCGCCGCGGGCAATGTAGTGCAGCACCTCGGGGGAGAAGGAGACACCGAAGCCGCCGCTGTCCAGCATGGACATGCTGTCCACCCGTGCCGGGCGGGAGCGCTTAAACGACGCCCAGCTAAGGCCGGCGATGATGAGCGCCACTGCGATGGCAGAGAGCTTCCACACCAAGAGGAGGACACCGGCGCCAAGGAACGCCGTGCCCACAGAAGCGATAAGAGGAAGGCCCCAGTCGGGCCATGCATCGTCGCTGACGCGGCCGAAGGAGGCGGCGCGCCCAACCGCCGCGCCGACGATGCTCCACGCGGACATGAATCCGACGATAGCCAGCGCCCCGAGCTGTGGGGCAAACCCCAACGACAAGCCGAGGACCGCGAGCGCACCGACGCCGATGTACCACCGTCGTCCCAGACGACGGAAGAAGAGACCCATCAACGTGGAGGGCGCATGGGCACGACGAGGAATCCAGGCGGACTGGCTCGCAATGGCATCGGAGGTGACCTCCGAATCAAGCAGGCCAAGACCAGATCCACCGACCAGGCGCGTGCGCCCAGCGCTGAGAAGCGAAGCCAGCGTGAACGAGCGCCACCCCACGACAAAACGCAGGGCTGGGACTGCCAGCGCGAACCACGGGGATAGCCCGGTGGACACGCAGATGCCGAGGCCCAAGGCCCCGAACCCGATCAGCTGCGCCCACGTGATCCAGTCCGTGCCGCGGAGCCGGCCGCGCGGGCGGTCAACGTACACCCAACGCTCCCGGGATAGCGCCCGTAGGGGATAAAGAATCTCGGCGAACACGATGAGAGCGAGCAGTCCCACGATGCCGGCAATAGGAGCGACACCAGTCAGAGTGATACGCGCCGGGATGATAGGCAGGACTGCGTCGACTTCTTGCCAGACTGTATAACCGAAGCCGATGACGATACCGGCGAGGATGAGATACCAGATGCCATCACCTAGCCGGGATAGCGTGCGCATCACAGCTGCACCACCTCGTCGCAGGCCTGGGTGATGGTGTCGGAATGCGCGGCCACGACGATGCAGCGATTCTCCTCGTCGGCTAGGTAGCGCAATTCGCTTGCGAGGAACTCGGTCCAGGTGGCGTCGAGGTGGCGCTCGGGCTCGTCGATAAGCACTGCACGTGCCGGCTGGTACAGCTGTGCTGCCAGAAAGACGCGCTGGCGTTGGCCCGAGGACAGGCGCGAGGCGGGGTGCGGAAGGAGAGGCTCAAGCGCCCAGAGCTCGCAGAGCTTGGCGACGTCCACCCCTGCCGCTTTTCCTATCAAGTCCAAGTGCTCGCCCACAGTAAGGTCGGGAAGGAAAACCGGCTCGGCCACCGTAATCACAGCACCCGGCTGCTCCTTTGTACCGACGGGATAGCCGTCGCACTCCACTGCGCCTTCGAGAGGCGCAAGTTCACCGCCGAGCGTGGCTAGCACCGTGGATTTACCTGAACCGTTGGGCCCGGCGAGCCCATAGATGCGGCCTGGGGTGAAGTCCTTCTCAAGATGTCCAAGGGGAGTGGAATGCCCATAATCGGCGTCGATGGAAAGCATTGCTGGGCGGCGAGCTCCTTACATTGGGCGGCTAGACAATAGTTAAAACTTATTGATGAAGTTTAGCAAAATGCACGCCCTGAACGTTGTTCTCGAGATGGGAAGCGCCCTTGGGATTGGTGTTATGAGCTGCTAAAATGAGAGAAAATGTAGTTGAAAACTCGGGAGGATAACCACATGACAAGCACAGTAAGAACAGGGAAGAGCGTTGAAGATAGCGTGACGTTTGCCAAGGGGGTTTCTTTGTTGGCTGGACACGATATGGATGCGGAGCAGGAAGAGCTTGTCCGTGCCGTCGCTTCAGGAGAGATGACGGTCGACGAAGCTATCGCGAAGGCTAAGTCCCAGCTCAATTAAATTATGGGAGGAATCGGGGGATGAGACAAAAGAATTGGGATGACTACTACATTCCAGGTACGAGGACTCTACGCAACCTCTTTTTAAGTGAGGAACATCCCTTTGGGGAGCCAGACTTAGAACGACTGAATCATCTTGAAACCGTTGCCGTCAACGCTCGGATTGCTCAGCTTTGCATAGTGCCTGTGGAAGGTGCTTTTGACTACGCGCACTTCAAGGCTATACATCGACATCTGTTTCAGGATGTGTATGACTGGGCGGGGGAGGAGCGGACTGCCCCTACAGGTCAGTTCATGATTAAGGCTGGGCATGCCTACTATCCGGCGGGGCCGGAAATGACGAAGGCAGCAGAGAAGCTGTTCGCGGGGCTGGCGAAGGATGACTTTCTGCGTGGCCTAGAGATTGATGAGTTTGTGGCCAAGCTGGCGGAGCTGTGGGGCGAGCTCAATGTGGTGCACAGTTTTAGAGAAGGAAACACCCGCACACAGACGGTGTTCTTTGACGCGCTGGCTACGGCGGCAGGATACCGACTTAATGTGGAGCGGCTAGCGAGTGATAGCCGCGTGCGCGCGGAGTTTATTGCAGTGCGTTTCACAGCCAGGACACGGGGGATAACTCGCAGCTGGAGGAGGTGCTGCGCGGGCTCGTCGTAAAGCGGGGCGTCTAACTCTTGGCCCTAGCCCTTGTTGCGGAAGACGAAGATGGAGGAGAAGTCCTGGTCGCCGTGGCCCATGGCCTGCTGCTCCTCAAAGCGCTCGATGGCGGCGGCCACTGCAGGAAGTGGCTTGTTGGCGGTCATCTCCATGAGCTTGGCGTCCTTGCACAGGGCATCCACGGTGAAGTCACCCGGAGTGGTGTTGCGCTCGCCGGTGATGAACGGCCCCTTCATATTCTTCATAAAGGCCAGGCCAGTGATGTCGAGCATCTCGAGGATGACTTCGGAATCGAGGCCCTCAGACTCGCCGAGATGCAGTGCTTCCAGTACGCCCTCGGCGGTAACGGCGAGGGCTAGGTTGGCAAGGAGCTTTCCAATCGCCGCGGTGGCGGCGGATTCCACGCCGATGAGCTTGTTCTCATCGGCCCAGGACTCGGCGATGGTCATGGCGAGCTCACGGCGGTCGTCGTCAGGCGTGCCTACGTAAACACCGAGCTTGCCCTCGCGCGCTGGGCCCAGCGAGCCGACGACGGGCGCGTGGACATAAGAGTCAACCGCGGCGGCGAATTCGCGGGCGGCGTCGGGGGAGACGGTCGTGGTATCGATCCAGGTCACGCCCTCCGGGATGAGGTTGGTCTCGATGACTCGCTCACGGATGTCATCGGGGCCAAAGAGTGAGGTGATGATGACCTCTGCGCCCTCCACGGCGGCGGTGGGGGAATCGGCGAGGGTAGCGCCGCACTCAACCAGCGGCTGCGCGCGCTCGGCGGTGCGGTTCCAAACGGTGAGCTCATGGTTCTCGAGGAGGTGTCGGGCGAGCTCGGTGCCCATGCGGCCAGTACCCAGGAATGCAATCTTCATGCCGACCAGTGTGCCATTAT
This sequence comes from Corynebacterium sp. HMSC074E01, assembly GCF_001808885.1. NCBI lineage: Bacteria > Bacillati > Actinomycetota > Actinomycetes > Mycobacteriales > Corynebacteriaceae > Corynebacterium > Corynebacterium sp. HMSC074E01. The sequence goes on along the minus strand of NZ_KV794845.1, from coordinate 56,708 downwards.
TGTGGGCAGGCTCGCCGCGATTTATGCGAGCCCCGGACGAGGGAGCCGTACCCGGTGACGCGACAAGACGGCCAGAAAGGGCTGGCCATGTCGTGGTTCGTGTTGATTTTCTCCGGTGCCTTTGAGGCTGTGTGGGCAGCGGCGCTGGATAAGTCGGAGGGCTTTAGCCGCCTGTGGCCCTCGGTGATCTTTTTCGTTGCCTGCGCCATTTCCATGGGTGGGTTGGGCTGGGCCATGAAGTCCATCCCCGTGGGCACGGCCTATGCGGTGTGGGCCGGCGTGGGCGCGGTGGTCACCGTCATTTACTCCTTCGCCGCCGGGCACGAGGCGGCCACGGTGTGGAAGGTGCTATTCCTCGCCATGATCATTGGTGGGATTGTGGGGCTGAAGGTGGTGCACTAGGGGGCGTCGTCGTTTCACACGACGACGCGGGACCTATTCGTAGCGCAGCGCCTCAATCGGGTCCAGCTTCGCGGCCTTGCCCGCAGGGTAGTAGCCGAAGAAAAGGCCAATAGCCAGCGAGAAGAGCAGCGAGAGGATGACCGCCCACAGCGGCGGCGCCACGAGTGAGCCGATGGCGGCCGCGCCCGCCATGCCGGCGGCGGTGCCGATGGCGATGCCGATGACACCACCGATGAGGCAGACCACGATGGCCTCCGTGATGAACTGGATGCGGATATCGCGGCGGCGTGCGCCAAGCGCCTTGCGGATACCAATCTCGCGGGTGCGCTCCGTGACGGTGATGAGCATAATGTTCATCACGCCGATACCGCCGACGAGCAGCGAGATACCGCCGATGGCCGCGAGAACCAGGCTCATCGTGGTGAAGATCTGGTTCAGGGACGCGAGGTCATCGCTGAAGTCAGATACCTTCACCATGTAGTCAGGGTTGTCCTCGTAGTAGCTATCGAAGACGCGCTGCAGGTTGCTGGCTACCGCGGCCTTATCCAAATCCGGGTTGCCGCGAACGGTGACCTCGCTGAACGCGGTGCCAGCACCTGGGGAATCGGAAAGCTCGGCCTCCAGCGGGTAAGGAACGAAGGCGGTTTGGCTGGGGCCACCGCCCACCAGAGGCCCAGTTTGGGGCTCTTCAAAGACACCGATGACAGCGAGCTCAATGGGGGAGGCCTCCTGGCTTTCAAAGCTCACGTATTGGCCAATGGCGTCTTCAGGGGCGCCGAAAAGCTTGGTGGCTGTTTCCTTATCCAGCATGGCCACTGCCCGGCTGGAGTCGATATCGTCTTCGCTGAGGAAGCGCCCGGCCACGATGGAATAGGACGAGCCTGAGACATAGTCCGGGTTGGTCGGGCGGACCAGGAGGTTGGCGGTCTCCTCCCCAGACGTGCCCTCGACTACGAGGGCGCCGGAATAAGAGCTGTACTCGCCGATATTGATGCCGGCGATCTGATCTCCCAAGACCTCCTTGGCGCGGTCCAGCATGTCAGGGGTGAGCATGGAGGATTCGTCTTCGACGAAGCCGCCGCCCATGAAGGGATCATCGGCTTCTTCCTCTTCGCCCTCCTCAGGGCGCTCCTTGACCTGGACGGTGAAGTTATTGGCGCCGACCTTGTCCAAGTCCTTTTGCACGGAAGACTGCAAGGAGTGGCCGAGCGTGACGATGGCGATGACCGCGGCGATGCCAATGATGACGCCCAAGAGTGTTAGCGCCGAGCGCATCTTGTTGGTGCGCAGGCTGGTCAGCGCCATCTTGGTGGATTCAGCGAAATTCATGACAACACCCCGTCCTTCATCGTGACGGTGCGGCTGCATTCATCAGCCAATTCCGGGTTGTGGGTAATGAACAAAATGGTCTTTCCATGCGTGCGGTGCAGTTCGTGGAAGAGGTCCATGACCATGCGGCCGGTCTGCGAATCCAGCGCGCCGGTGGGCTCGTCCGCCAGCAGAATCTCCGGCTGGTTGGCCAAGGCGCGGGCCACCGCCACGCGCTGCTTCTGACCACCGGAGAGCTCATTGGGCAGGTGGTTCATGCGGTCACCCATGCCGACCATCTCCAAAAGCTCTTCCGCGCGCTGGGTGCGCTCGTGAGCCGAAACGCCCGCATAGACCATGGGCATCTCCACGTTCTTCAGCGCGGACATACGGCCGATCAAGTTGAAATTCTGGAAGATGAAACCGATTTTTTGGCCGCGGAAGGAGGCTAGTTTGTCGTCGCCAAGCGCCAGCGCATCCACGCCAGCCAGCTGGTACTCGCCGGCGGTGGGGCGGTCGAGCAAGCCGATGATGTTCATGAGCGTGGATTTGCCGGAGCCGGACTGGCCCACGACGGCCACGAACTCGCCCTCCTCCACACTGAAGTCGAGGCCTGGGATGACGGTCAGCTCGCTGTCGAGGCCCTCGTTGAAGCGTTTGACGATTCCCCGCATCTCAATGAGGCGGCTCATGCGTTCTCTTCCGCATCATCGGAGCCATCGACGGAGGCGGACATGCCGACCATGTCCTTGTGCGTATCCGCCTGGCTGATGACGGTCTCGCCTTCCTTGAGGCCGGAGGCGATGGCTGCGGAGAAATCAGATTCACTTGCGATCTTGACCTCGCGTGCCTGGATCGTGCCGTTGTCGATGACCAGGACGTTCTTCTTGCCACCTTCTTCATAGATGGCGGAGAGCGGCACGGTGATGGCGTTCTTGTCCTTCTCCGTGATGATCTTCACCTTCGTGGTGGAACCGAGGCGCAGGCCCTCGCGGTTGCCGTCGACGCGGATGTGCACGGGGAATTCGGGCTTGGTGGAACCAGATGGTTTGCCGGAGCCTCCCCCTGCGCCGGCTTCGACGTCGGGCTGCTCAGCGGTGGGGGAGATGAACGTGACCTTGCCTTTGTATTCCTTGCCGGGGCTCGACGGCGAGGTGAACGAAACTTCATCGCCGACCTTGATGCGGGCGATATCGCCCTCCTTGACCGTGGACTTCACCAACAGGGATGAATCATCCGCCACGGTGAGGATGGGGCCTTCGGCGGGCATGCCGGCCTCGCCATTGACGGCGGTGACAACGCCCGCCAACGGGGAGCGCAGGTCGGCCTGGGAGAGCCTGTACTCCAGAGGCCCATTTTCCTTGGCGTTGTTCGCGCTTGCCGACGCCGCCGATTCCACCGCATGGTTCACCGCTTGGGACTGGGAGGAAATCTGCTGTTCGATGGCCAGGTTGCTGGCTTGGAGTGCGCGTTCGGCATCGGCAACCGCTTGGTAGGAGGCGGCGGTGGCGCGCTGCTGTTCGCCCAGCTCGCGGTCGATGCCGCGGAGGACGCGGCCATAGGATTCCTCGGACTGCTTGAGCTGACGTTCAGAGTCCTGCACGGCCTCGTCGGAGTCGAGGTAGCTCAAGAAAGCGCTGGCGGTGTTGATTCCGGAGGGGTCCTCGGTGGCGGTGCCGATGGAGGCTAGTGCGGACTGGAAAGACTTGGACTCGGCATCGCGCACCCCGGAGCGCGCTTGTTCGACGGCCGCACGGGCCTCTGCAATTTCGGGGCGGTCGCCCTTGGCGGCGAGGGCATCATCGAGCTTGCGCTGCGCCTCGGCGTACTCGGTCTGCGCCGAGTTCACTGCGGACTGGGCGCTATTGACCTCCGGGTTGAGGCCTTGGTCGAGGGAATCCTGAAGCTGGCGCAGCTGGAGCTGAGCGTCCTCGATCTGGTGGACTGCCTCGAGCTTGCCTGCCTCCTGGGAGGTGCGCTGGGCTTCGAGCTCGCGCTCGGTCTCGGTGGTGTCCATGCGGCCGAGCAGCTGTTGGGCCTCGACGCGGTCACCCACCTTCGCGTCCAAGGACTGGATGGGGCCGGTCAGCGAGGTTGTCAGCGAGAGCTCGCGCTCGGCAGAAACCGTGCCGGTGGCGGAGACGGAGCTGATGAGGTCTTCTTTGGCAGTTTTCGTGACATCGGTTGCGGTGAGCTGAATATCGGAAGACCCACTGGTTAGTGCGTACATTCCACCACCGCCTGCGAGGAGAACCGCAGCGATAGCGCCAGCAGTGATGCCGAGAGCTTTCTTATTCATGAATCCCTTACTGTCAGGTTAACGCCGTCATTGAAAATCGGGTTCAGATTAACTCTCGGGCATGCTTCCTGTCATGCGCAGTGGGGGAATATAGGAGGTAGATCAGGGTCTACCCTTAGTTGGTGTGAGGCCATGAGGACTGGTGACGTTTCGATCAAATAAGGGCTCCAAAACGGGCGGTTTCCTGCCACTATTTGATCGAAACGTACGTGGCATCCGCCTTTTAGAGGGGCACATCGATGCGGATATCCTCCGCGCGCGGCAGCGGGGGAAGCGTAGGTATGTGGTTGAGGCCGTCCTGGACTTCCGGTGGGAGGGGGATCTGCGGAGGCTGGGGCAGTTCCAGCTTGGGTTTGGGTCGCTGCGGCGGGGCTGGGCGTGGCGCAGGAGCGGGCGCGGGCGCTGGCGCGCGGACGGTGACGGTTTCTACTTCGACGCGCGGCGTGGGTGTTTCGGCTACTGCGGGTGCGGGAGCTGGTGCTTCGGCTTCAGGTTCCGGTTCGGCTGGGGCGGGAGCAATAGAGGTGGTGCCGCCAAGGCGGTTGACCGGCTGGGGCACCGCATCAGGCTCCCAGGAAGGCAGCTGGGTCGAGGTGGTGGGACTGGGGTCGGTTTGCGGAGCGGGCTCCGCCTGCGTGGCAGCGCAGGCGGAAAGCGGAAGGCAAGCAAGAATGACAAGAATACGGCGCGATGCCATGGGAATCCCCCTTAAGTAGTGCCTCTCCACAGCGCACCCCAGCGCTTAATGAAGGAAAGGCAGAATCAACAGTGTGCTGCCAGCATAGCGTTCCCGTGGCGGGTGCGCAGCGCGAGCGCACTGAGGGTGCTCGCGAGGCGGTGGAGAGGCGGCTGCAGGACACGAGGGGAGTCCAACTTTTGTATAGGGCTAAAACCGATACAATGTGGGCTATGCCTAACTCCAGCCAGCTAAACCAGCAGAATACGTCCCAGTCCGCCGAGTGGTTCGAGCGCGCCACCAAGGTCACCCCGGGTGGCGTGAATTCCCCGGTTCGCGCCTTCGGTTCCGTGGGCGGCCAAGCCCGCGTTATCGCGCGCGGTGAGGGCTCCCGCCTCTGGGATATCGACGGCAATGAGTACGTTGACCTGGTCAGCTCCTATGGCCCGATGATCCACGGCAATGCCCACCCGGCCATCGTGGAGGCAGTGCAGAAGGCGGCTGCCGACGGCCTCTCCTTCGGCGCCCCCACCGAGGGCGAGACGCTGCTGGCGGAGCACATCGTCAAGCGCACCGCCGTGGAGCAGGTGCGCCTGGTCAACTCCGGTACCGAGGCCACCATGTCCGCCGTGCGGCTGGCCCGTGGTTTCACCGGCCGCGCCAAGGTCCTGAAGTTTGAGGGCTGCTACCACGGCCACGTGGACGCGCTGTTGGCGTCGGCTGGCTCCGGCGTGGCCACCTTCGCGCTCCCGGATTCCCCGGGCGTGACCGGCGCCTCGGCCGCGGATACCATCGTTGTTCCTTATAACGATCTCGACGCCGTCCGCGAGGCCTTTGCCGCGCACCCGGGAGAGATCGCCTGCATCATCGCCGAAGCCGCGGCGGGCAACATGGGCACCGTGGCCCCAGAGGAGGGCTTCAACGCGGCACTCAAGGAGATCGCGCATGCCGACGGCGCCCTGCTCATCCTCGACGAGGTCATGACCGGTTTCCGCACCTCCTACAAGGGCTGGTTCGGCGTCGATGGGGTAGCGGGTGACCTGGTGACCTTCGGCAAGGTGGTCTCCGGTGGCCTGCCCGCAGCTGCCTTCGGTGGCCGCGCCGACGTCATGGCATCGCTGGCCCCGGCTGGCCCCGTCTACCAGGCGGGCACGCTGTCCGGTAACCCGGTGGCGATGGCCTCCGGTCTGGCTTCGCTGGAACTGGCCAACGAAGAGCTGTACCCGCGCCTGCACTCCAATGCGGATCGCCTGACCGGCCTTATCACCGAGGCACTGAGCGCCGCCGGCGTGGAACACCACATCCAGCGCGCGGAGACGATGTTCTCCATCCGCTTTGCTGAGGGGCAGGGCCGCAACTTCGCCGATATGCAGACCGCCGATACCTGGCGCTTCGCCCCCTTCTTCCACGCACTGCTGGAGGGCGGCGTCTACGTCCCGCCGTCAGCCTTCGAGACCTGGTTTGTGTCTGATGCGCTCACGGACAATGATTTTGAGGTAATCGAGGCAGCTCTCAAGCCTGCCGCCCAGGCCGCCGCCAGCGCGCAGCGCCCGCAGTAAACCAACCATTTGAGGGGATAGACACAGGTATATGTCCACCACCATCGTCCACTTCGTCCGCCACGGCGAGGTTTATAACCCGGATAAGATCCTTTACGGGCGCATCCCGGGCTATCACTTGTCCTCACGTGGGCACTCGATGGCTGCGCGCACGGCGAAAGCCTTCGAAGGCCATGACGTGACCTACCTGGCGGCCTCGCCGCTGCAGCGCGCGCAGGAGACCGCGATGCCGATTGCACAGGTGACGGGCTTGGAGGTGGACGTCGACAAGGGCGTCATCGAGTCCGGCAACCGCTTCGAGGGCCTGCGCACCAAGGGCTGGAACTCGCAGCTGTGGAACCCGCAGCGCTGGCCGCTCATGGTCAACCCGCTTGAGCCCTCGTGGGGCGAGCCTTTCGAGGAGATCGCCGCGCGCATGATGGATGCCGCCGAGCGCGCTCGTGCCAAGGCAGAAGGCCATGAGGCCATCGTGGTTTCCCACCAGCTGCCCATTGTCATGGTGCAGCGCACTGTGCTGGGCAAGCGCCTGGCCCACGCGCCGTGGGACCGCACGTGTGCGCTGGCCTCGGTGACCTCGTTGGTCTACCGCGACCGCGAGATCATCGATATCTTCTACTCCGAACCTGCACAGGACATCTAATGGGACGCAGAACTATTCTCGCTGCGGTGGCCAGCGCTGTCGCTGTGTTGGCATTGGCTGGCTGTACACAGAGCGAGGAGAATGCACAGAACGCCGTTGCTTCCGGTGGCACCTTCGAGTTCATTTCACCTGGCGGGCAGACCACCATCCGTTATAGGGAGGAAGACCGCAAGCCGCTCAAGGATTTCTCCGGCGAGGACCTGCGGGATGAGTCCACGACGATCAAGCTCTCGGATTTTCAGGACCAGATCGTCGTCCTCAACTCCTGGGGTCAATGGTGCGCGCCGTGCCGCTCCGAATCAGATGACCTCCAGGCCATCCACTCGGAGCTGCAAAAGCGCAAGGTCGGCACCGTGCTAGGCATCAACGTCAAGGACTTCAACCCGGAGATCTCCCGGGACTTTATGGCCGATAACGGCCTGGAGTACCCCTCCATCTACGACCCGCCGTTTAAGACGGCCGCAGCGCTCGGCGGCGTGCCCACCTCCGTGGTGCCCACCACCATCGTGTTGGACAAGCAGCACCGCCCGGCCGCGGTCTTCCTCACGGAGATCACGGAGCAGGACGTCCTCGACGTCGTGGACGAGCTGGAGAAAGAACAGTGATCCTAGCCGCTGACGGCGTGGGACAAAGCTTTGCTGATGCCGCAGTGTCCGGCCCGCTCCTTATCGGAGTGCTCGCCGCCGCTGTGGCCGGGTTGGTCTCCTTCGCCTCGCCATGTGTGGTTCCACTGGTTCCGGGTTATATCTCCTACCTCGCCTCCGTGGTGGGCGGAGAGGTGAGTTATGACGAGGAGCTGGGGGTGGGCGTCGGCAAGCGCCGGCGTTGGGCCGTGGTCGGTGCCGCAGCACTCTTCGTGCTGGGCTTTACCATCGTGTTTGTCCTCGCTACGGTGTCGGTTTTCGGTGCCATTTCGGCGCTGACCCTCAACGCGGACACCCTCATGCGCGCCGGTGGCATCATCACCATCCTCATGGGCGTGGTGTTCATGGGCGTGGTGCCGGTGTTGCAGAAGGACACGCGCATGGCGCCGAAGCGCTGGACCACGTGGCTGGGTGCGCCCCTGCTCGGCGGGGTTTTCGCCCTGGGCTGGACCCCGTGCCTGGGCCCCACGCTGGCCGCCATCCTGTCCGTTTCTGTCGGCACCGAAGGGACCACCGCGCTGCGCGGCACGATCCTGATCATCGGCTACTGCCTGGGCCTCGGCCTGCCCTTCCTGCTCGTGGCACTGGGCTCCGCCAAAGCGATGCGCACCGTGACCTGGATGCGCAAACACTCCCGCGCCATCCAGATTGTTGGCGGCATCGCCATGATCCTCGTCGGTCTGGCGCTGCTGACCGGGCTCTGGGGAGATTTCATCAACGCCATCCGCCAGTGGACCGTGTCCTATGGCGCGACGCTGATTTAAAGGAGAATTTTCGTGAGATATATCCGCAAGGCCTGGCATTGGCTGACCAGCATGCGCACCGCGCTGGCGCTGCTCTTCCTGCTAGCCATTGCTGCCATTCCGGGCTCGCTCCTGCCGCAGCGCTCGCTCAATGAGTCCAATGTCAATGACTTCATTGAGACCAACGGTAAAGTCGCGGAGATCTACGATAAGCTGCAGCTTTTCGACGTCTTCTCCTCCGTCTGGTTCCAGGCCATCTATGTGCTGCTCATGATTTCTTTGGTGGGCTGCATCATCCCGCGATCGTGGGATCACTACAAGGCCTACCGCACACCGCCGACGCGCGCGCCGAAGTTCCTTGAGAAGATGCCGCTGAACGCCACGGGGCATTCGGAGAAATCCCCGGAGGAGATCGCGGCTGCCACGAAGGCCATGCTGAAGAAGTGGCGCGTCAATGAGGTTTCCCCGGAGAAGGACCGCGCGGGCGCGCAGTCTTTCTCCGCCGAGCGCGGCTATGCCCGCGAGCTGTGCAACCTCATCTTCCACATCGCGCTCGTGGCCATCCTGCTCACTATGGCAGCCGGGCGCTTGGTGCACTACGAGGGCCAGGTCATCGTGGTGACGGAGAAGAACTCCCAGGGCCAGACCCAGGAGCAGCCGCAGTCCACGGAGTTCTGCAATACCTCAACCTCCGTCTATGACTCTTTCCGCGCGGGCCCGCTTTTCGACGGCACCGGCCTGCACCCCTTCTGCTTCCTGGCTCACGACTTCACCGCGGACTACCTGCCCAATGGCCAGGCGGAGATGTTCACCTCGAACGTGTCCTATGCCGCAGGCGACGATATCTTTTCGGATCCGGAGACCTGGGAGGACTACCAGCTGCAGGTCAACCACCCGCTGCGCATTGACAACAACCGGGTCTACCTGCAGGGACACGGCTTTGCGCCGACCATGACGGTGGAGTGGCCCAACGGCGAAAAGCGCACGCAGACCATCCAGTTCCAGCCCAACGACACCACGTTCTTCCTCTCTTCGGGTGTTATGCGCTTCGACCCGCCGGCGGGCATGTACCCGGACCTGTTTGAGCGCCGCCAGAACCAGATCGCTATCCAGGGCCTGTTCGCCCCGACCGCCGAGTGGTCCGGTGAGAACGGCAAGCTCTTGCAATCCTCCTATCCGGCGATGCTGGCCCCAGCCGTGGCCATCGATATCTACCGTGGTGATGCCGGTCTGGACACGGGTACCCCGCAGTCCTTCTTCTCCCTCGATTCCAACCTGGTCCACACGGGGCAGTTGCAGAAGATCGACCGCGTGAACCTGAACCAGGGCGAATCGGTCACGCTGGACGACGGCACGAAGATCACCTTCGACGGTGCCTCCGAGTTTGCGAACTACCAGGTTTCCTATGACCCCTTCCAGAGTTGGGTCTTGGTGTCCTCGCTGGTCATGCTGGTCTCGCTTGTTGGCTCGCTGGTGATTAAGCGCCGCCGCGTGTGGGTACGCATCCGGCCGGGCGCCAACGGCGGCACCGACATCGAGATGGGTGGGCTTGCCCGTACCGACCGCGCCGGCTGGTCCGAGGAGTTCCACAAGCTGCACCGCGAGCTCTTGGAGTTGCCGGATCCTGATGAGGTGGAGGAAGACGAACTCTACTCCGCCGACTAAAGGCGCGGAATACATCCTTCAAAAGTTGGATACTGCAACGGTTGAGGGGTAGCCTTATGAGCACCATAAATCTCTCCGCTCATGCAGCCTCGTGCGCGAAGCACGGTGTAGGCACGATTGTGAAGGCAAGGTTTCCCACTCATGCAGGTTGATCAAAATCTGTCCAACTTTTCAGACATCGCGGTGCAAACCGCGTTCGTCATTTATGCTCTCGCCTTGGTGCTGTCCCTGGTCTACTACGGCCGGATGCACAGCATCATCGAGGCCATGCGCGCCCGCACGACTGCCGCGGCGCAGCAGCGCGAGCTCGCCACCGTGGGGGCTTCGGCAGATGGCGCCGTGCTTGGCGACGTCCCCCCGGCAACCAGCGCTGGCCCCGATGCTGACCTAGATGCGGATCTGGCGAAGAAGCGGGAGAACGCCGACAAGCTCGGTGGCATGACGCAGATGCTGCTGTGGCTGGGCATCGCCTTGCACTTGGCGGCCATCGTGCTGCGTGGTTTGGCTACCGGCCGCTTCCCGTTTGGCAACCTCTACGAGTACGTGCTCATGGTGACCGCCGGTGCCATGGTGGTGGCGACCATCGCCATGCAGCGCAAGGAGTGGCGCACCCTGTGGCCGTGGCTGCTCACGCCGATCCTGGCGCTGATGTTCTACGGCTCCACCAAGCTCTATGCGGAATCCGCTCCGGTGGTTCCGGCACTCCAGTCTCACTGGCTGCCCATTCACGTCACTGTGGTCTCGTTGGGTGCGTCCATCGGCGTGGTTTCCGGTATTGCTTCTCTGCTCAGCGTGCTGCGTGAATTCCAGCCGAAGGGCAATGAGTCTGGTTTCTTCGGTGCGCTTGCCCGCCCGCTTCCTTCGGCTAAGAAGCTGGACCGCTTGGCTTATCGCTTGGGCGTGGTGGCGCTGCCGACCCTGGGCCTGGGTATTGTGTTGGGCGCTATTTGGGCCGAGTCCGCATGGGGACGCTACTGGGGCTGGGACCCGAAGGAGACCGTATCCTTTGCCACCTGGATCCTCTACGCCGCCTACCTGCACGCCCGCGCGACGCCGGCCTTCCGCAAGGCCGCGCCGTATATCAACATCGCGGCGATGCTGCTCATGATCTTCAACCTGTTCTTCATCAACATGGTTGTCTCTGGCCTGCACTCCTATGCGGGGCTGAACTAAATGGCGGAGACCCCTAAGCCGCGGCACAAGCAGGGCAAGCCGGCGGGCGATAACCCGCAGCTCATCGCTCTCGGTGAGGGCTTTGCGCAGCGCCGCCGAGAACTCGGTATCTTGCAGCAGGCGCTGGCTGAGAAGGCCGGGATTTCGCGCTCCACGCTGCACACTATTGAGCACGGCGGCTCTGGCGTGCGCTGGGAAAAGGTGATTGCGGTGGCTGAGGCCCTCGGCCTTGAGATGACCTTCGAGCCGAAGGCTTAGGCTTCGTCGGCTTCTTCGCCTTTACCGTCTTTGTCCTCGGGGGCCTTGGGTTTCTGGGAACCTTGTGAACCCTGTGAGCGACGGCGGCGCTCTTCTTCTTGGCGCTCTGCCTCCCGCTCCCTGGCGCGGCGCTCTTTGAAGCGCTGCTTCTCTAGGTTCCACAGGAACTCTTCGTCATCGTCTGGGCCCTTGATTGCGGGGCGCTGCGGCTGCTGTGTCTGCTGCACCTTCTTATTCCAACTCGACGGACCAAAGGCCTTCCATACGAGGACCGCCGCGAGGACAAACAAGAGTAGTAGTATCAATCGACCCATGCGTTGTATTCTACGGAATGCCCGCAAAGCAAAAGTGAGAATTATGAGTCAGACAGAAAACACCACCAACGCCTCCCAGAACTCCGAACCGCCCCAGCCGGACCCGGCGCTCAAGCGCCGCTCCCGCGTCGCTTTGTGGAAGTACGGGGCTGCCCGCGTGGTGCTGTTCATTGTGCTCACCGCGGTGATTCAGCTGCTGGCCATGGCGGTTCTCGGGACCTTTCCGCTGCTGGTCTCCGCCCTGTTGGCGTTGTTTGTGGCGCTGCCGCTGTCCATGCTGATCTTCTCCACGTGGCGCATGGAAGCCACTCAGACGCTGGCGGAGTACTCCGCGCAGCGCAAGGCCCACAAGAAGTGGGTCCAAGAGGAGCTGGCTGGCCGCTAAATCGGTGGTTAAACCAGAGCCAGCGCTACAGCGTTGATAACCGCCCACACCAGCATCGCGCGGCCGGCCATGCCAAGTACTGGGATGAGTTTCGGGCCGCGTGCGCCGCGGTTGACGGTGCGGATAGCACCCAGCGCGAGGGGGAAGTAGAGCAGCGAAGCGAGCGCGGCCCAGGAATCGAAGGCTAGGCCGATGGTGAGTAGTACCGGCAGCAGCAAGAGTGTCATGAATAGCGTGCGGGACTTTTTATCACCCAGGCGCACCGCCAAAGTGATCTTGCCGGTGGCCTTATCGGAGGGGATGTCCCGGATGTTATTGGCCAGGTTTACCGCCGCACTCATACCGCCGATACCCACGGCTAAGGCAAGGCCTGTCCACGTGATGCGGCCGGCCTGTGTGTACTCGGTACCTAGGACCGCGACGAGTCCGAAGAACACGAAAACGGCGATTTCCCCGAACCCGCGGTAGCCGTAGGGGTTCTTGCCACCGGTGTAGAACCAGGCACCGGCGATACACACGGCGCCGACGAGGATGAACGAGGCGGCGTTGGCAGCTAGGGAGAGTGAGATGCCCGCGATAGCCGCCACGCCGAAGGAGGCGAAGGCGGCGAACTTGACGTGTTGCGGTTTGGCCAGCCCGCCGCCGGTAAGCCGCTGGGGGCCGGTGCGGTCATCATCGGTGCCGCGGATGCCATCGGAGTAGTCGTTGGCGTAGTTCACGCCGATGATAAGAGCCCAGGCCACGATGAGTGCCAGCAATGCGCGTCCCCAGTGCAGACCGTGGGCCGCGGCGGCGGCACCGGTACCAGCGATAACAGGAGCAAAAGCATTGGCCCAGGTGTGCGGGCGAGCACCCTGGAGCCAATCGGCAGGAGTGGCGGAATAGGCAGACATGCTCACTATTGTGCCACTGGTGTGGTGTGCTGCGGCAATGAGCTGGTGCGTTGGCGAAAGCGGTAGATGATGAGCACTGCAACGAAAATAACGGCATTGGTGACTGTCATTGCGGCAGAGGTAGCCGCGTCAAGGACATAGGCAACCCAAAATCCCACGACCGCGCTGATAGCGGCAACGCCACAGGCGGTCAACACCAGCGTGGGCACGCGCTGAGTAAGCAGCCGCGCGGTCATCGTCGGGAATACCATGAGAGCGATGACCAGCATGGCACCGGCAGCGTGAAAGGCGGCGGTGGCGGTGCAGGCAACCACGGTCATAAATATGATGTGAAGAACGCGCGTGGGCACCCCGCGTGCGGCACAAAAATCGGCGTCAAAAGTCGTGGCGGATAAACGCGGCAGTGTAAGGGCGAGGAAGAGAGCATTGATACCCAGCACTGCGGCCATGATGTAGCAATAGTTGGGATTGGAGAAGGCCGCGAGGTTGAGATCACCGACGAGAACGGCGTGGACATCAAGGTGCACGTGGCTCATGTGCGTAGAAATCAGGATGACTCCGGCGGCAAACAGGGCGGGAAAGACCAATCCGAGGGCGGAATCAGCAGTCACCAGCGGGCTGCGCTGTAGTGCGTCAGTTCCCAACGCCACCACCAAGGCGCCAGCGGCCGCGGTAACGAGCAAGATGGGTGAATCTAGATCTGCGGTAAAGAGGTAGCCGACGGCAATTCCGGGAAGGACGGCATGGCCGATGCCGTCGATCAGCATGGCCTGGCCTTTGAGGACAACAAAGGTGCCGGGGATAGCACAGGCCAAGGCGGTCAGGACGGCAAGGAGACAAGCGGTGGCGGCGAGGGTCATGAGGCGAGCTTTCTGCTGAGGAGGCTGATGGTGACGAGCGCCGCCTGAACCAAGACGATGACCGGACCGGTGGGCAGCGGGCCGTGTGCAATGGAGACATAGCAGCCGAGAGCAGCGGTGGCCGCGCCGAAGAACCCGGAGAGCGCGATGAAAGGTAGCAAGCGCGTGGTCCAGGGGCGGGCAGCGGCGGCAGGGCTGATGACCACGGCGACCATGAGCACTACGCCGACGACTTTGACGCCGAGCACCGTGATGGCGGTGAGGGCGAAGAAACTAGCCGCGTTGAGGAACGAGGTGCGGATGCCGGCTACCTGGGCAAAACTTGAATCAAAAGTGACTGCGGCCTGCCGGGTGTGAATGAGGAAAAGAAAAAGCAGCACGCAGCCACCGATGATGAGTGTGGACCGTACATCCGCGCGAGTGAGCGTGGAGGCATTTCCCAGCAAATAATCCTGGATTCCGGCCTTGCCAGGCAATGGTCGGCGGGAAATATACTGCATGAGCAGCATGCCCACCGAGAAAAATGTGGTTAGCGTGGCCGCCATCGCAGTGGTTTGCCCCAGGGGAGTTAACCGCGGGATGAGGTGAATGCACCCCACCGCGAGGGTTCCGGTGAGCAGGGCGCCGCAAGAAAGAAGCCAGACATTTCGCCCGTCCCAGCCAATGGCGGTGGCCACGAGGAAGGCGGTGAGCAGTCCAGGCAGGGAAGAATGCGAGATGGCATCGGCCAGCAGGCTGGTGCGGCGAACATATACCAGTGGGCCTAGCGCGCCAGCGCAGCCACCGATGAGCACGGTGCCCAGGAGTGCCTGGGTATAGGTGTAGTTCTGAAGAAGCTCGAGTGGGTTCATGATGGCAGGGAAAACATGTCGGCAATGGCGGACTCGGTAAGTACCTGCTCGGTGGGGCCAGCAGCAATGAGCCGGCCGTGGCCGACCATGAGGACCTCATCGCAAAAGTCGGCGACCTCCGCCAGGTTGTGATGCACCAGCAGGATGGTCACGCCGTTCTCGCGCAGTTCCTTGAGTACATCCATGATGGCGCGCTGACTCGCGGCATCGACACCAGCGAAGGGCTCGTCGAGGATGATGAATTCCGGCTCGCTAACGAGCGTGCGCGCCAACAACACGCGCTGGCGCTGACCACCAGACAGGGCGGAAATCGGCAGCTGCGCGTGTGCCTGCATTCCGGTGCGCGCAAGTGCTGCGTGGGCGGCGTCTTTGTCAGCGCGGCTGGGCCACTGCCACCAGCGCAGCCCGGCGGTGCGGCCCATCAGGGCGATGTCGAAGGCGGTGGCAGGGTAATTCCAGTCGATATCCGCATGTTGTGGCATATATCCGAGCCGCTGCCGAAAATGTGCCAGATCGACGCCATCGAAGGTCATCGACCCGCAGGCTAGAGGCGGAAGGAGCCCTACCAGCGTGCGGACCAGAGTAGACTTTCCCGACCCGTTCGCACCCACCAGCCCGGTGATAGTCGCGGGGGTGAGGGTGAAGGAGGCGTCGTGAAGCACCGGCGTGCGGGGATAGCCGGCGGTGAGGTTTCCTACGCTGAGCATTAGCTTAGTGCTTTCGCCACGGCGCTAGCGTTATGTTCGAAGGCTCCGAGGTAGGTATCGGTTGGGGCTTCCGGGCCGAGGGTATCGGCAAAGAGCTCTTCATCCGAGATGGTGACGGTCCAGTTGCGGGTTTCTACGGCTTCCTTGAGAGAAGTGATGGCCTGTGGGTTCGCCTGGTTATCTTGGAAGATAACGGGGACCTTCTTCTCCGCGATCGTATCCGCGAGCTCGGAGATCTCAGTGGCGGACTTGGTGGCTTCGGTGGTCACGAAGTCGGTGGCTTGGACTTCAAAGTCGAAGGTCTTGCCGAAGTAGTTGAAGGCGTCATGGCCGGTGATAAGAACGCGCGGGGAGGCGCTTTCGAGTTCCTTAGCGGCCTTGTCGTGCGCGGCTGCAATCTTGTCTTCATAAGCATCGGCGGCCGCGGCGTACTCTTCGGCATTGTCAGAGTCGATTTCGCCGAGTTTGGTGCCGATGTGATCGACGACCTGGCTCCACAGCTCGGGGCTATTCCAGATGTGCGGGTCGTAGAGTTTTTCGCCCTTGTCACCTTGCTCGGGCCACGGCAGGAGGTCAGCAGTATCGAGCTGTTCGCCGACAGCTAGCTGCTTTTCACCGAGGGAGGAGAGCTGGTCCACCATTTGCGCCTCGAGGTGAAGGCCGTTCCAGAGGACGAGGTCGGCGTCCTGCATCTTTTCAATATCGCGCGTGGTGGGCTGGTAGGTGTGTGGATCGCCGCCGGGGCCGACCATGGTGGTGATGTCGGCGTCCGGGGCGATGTTGGCGGCCGCATCAGCCAAGTAACCGGTCGTGGCGAAGATCGTCAGATTGTCGTCCTGGGCTTCGGCGGAGTCGCTGCTGGTGCAGGCAGTCAGCGCGGTGGCAGCCACGAGGGAAGCGAGGGGAAGCGCAATAAGTTTCTTCACGGGAAACCCCTCTTATTAAAAGTGAATGTCGATGTTCAATAGATTGAACTTGAAAGAGCATAAGTCCTGAAACCTTTGGAAGCAATAGGCTGAACTACGATGGGGGTATGCACATCAGTGAGCTGCCCGAACGCACCCAGGATTACCTCAAGATCCTCTGGACCTATGAGGAGAAAGAGGGCGCTAATACCGCGATGCCGCTGGGGGACCTAGCTAAAGCGGCGGGGCAGAAGCTGCCCACCACGTCGGAGGCGGTCAAGCGCCTGGCCGCGAAGGGGCTGGTGGAACACGAACGCTACTTCGGTGTTCGGCTTGTTGAGGAAGGCCGGCGGCTGGCTGTGGCAATGGTGCGCCGGCATCGGCTCCTGGAAACCTTCCTCGTGCGCACTCTGGGCTATACCTGGGATGAGGTGCACGATGAGGCAGAAATGCTAGAGCACGCGACGTCCGACAGGCTCGTTGAACGTCTTGATTCTTTCCTGGGCAACCCCGCCCGCGATCCGCATGGTGATCCCATACCTGCCCCGGATGGCACTGCCGAGCCGGTCTCGCGCATTACGCTTATCGACGTCCCCGCGCAGACCCCCGTCACCGTGGAGCAGGTCACTGACGCTGATGGCGAATTTTTGCGCTACCTGGATAAATATGGAGTGCGGCCGGGAGTAGAATTGACCGTCGTTGCCCCTTCGGTTGCGGGTGTGCTCGAGGTTGCCGTCGATGAAGGTTCACACTTCCCCCTCGGGGAATCCGCTGCGCGCGGCATTGCCGTACGCAGCTTTGGCGAAGCGGAGGCTTAGCTGTCCCACATGCGGGCGACGGCGAGGCGGTCAACCTTGCCGGGACCGGTGGTGGGGAGCTGGGCCAGGCGCTTGAAGTCCTTGGGGATTTGCCACCGGGGAAGGCCACTATCGTCGAGAGCCACAAGGATATCGCCGACATCCGCCCATCCGGTATAGGCAGCGACGATCATCTGTCCTAAGCGTGGGTGGGGGATGCCGGCCACGCACACGCTCTCCACTCCCGGCACGCGCAGGATGTGCTGCTCGAGCTGTTCTGGATGGAGCTTGAGCCCGCCGGTGTTCAGGATGTTGTCGAGGCGCCCGGTGACGGTGAGGTGGCCGTCGTGAAGCGCGCCGGTGTCGGAGGTGGCGAACCAGGAAGTGCCGGATTCATCGACCATGAAAGCATCCGAGTCCACGTTGCGGTAGCCCTGCGCAATCATGGGCCCGCCGAGGAAAACGCGGTTCTCCTCGCCGATGCGCACGCGCGCACTATCCAGGGGTTCACCGTTATAGACGCAGCCCCCGGCGGTTTCCGAGGATCCATACGTAGTGACGATGCTGATGCGCAGCTTCTTTGCCGAATTCAGCAACTGCGGGTGGGTGGCAGCGCCCCCGACGAGGATGGCATCAAAGGTGCGCAGGGCCTCGATTCCCTCTAGTGAATCCATGGCCTTGGCCAGCTGCATCGGGGTCAGTCCCGTGTATGAGCGATCCCCGGTGGCGGCCAGCTCGTGCGCGGCGCGGGCGAAATGAGGGACGGAGAACCCTTCTGAGAGATCAAGGCACAGCGGCTCCACTCCCGCGACGAGGGAGCGCACCAATACTTGGATGCCCGCGATATGGGAGGCGGGCATGGCTAGTAGCCACTGACCGGTGCCGCCTAAAGTCCGGTGCGTGGCATCGGCACTAGACACCAAGTTGGCGGCCGTGAGTTGCGCGCCCTTCGGTGTGCCCGTGGACCCAGAGGTGGCCACGACGAGTGCGATGGAGGAGTCAATAGGTTCTCCTGCGCGCATGTGGTTGCGCAGCAGCTGCGCGCGGGTGCGGTCCTCCGCCGGAATGGGCAGGAAGGTGGCTTGTCCTGCGATGGCCGCTTCCAGATCAGGGAGGATGGCGGCAGGGTCACGCGGATCGACGGGCAGAGGAGAGAGGAAAGTCACGGTTAGTTAGGTTACCGCCCGCGGTGTTCGTAAGGGTTGATGAGCTCATCCTCCTGATCGAAGGGGCGCTCACCGTCCCTTTGGGCCTGTTGGATGTGGCGCAGCATCCACACACGGGAACCGATGACGGCAACCAGCGCGATGGCCGCGAGGGCAATGGCAAAGTACAGCACTTCGGCTTCTCCTTGGGACTAGTAGTAGTACGGGAAGTCATCCCAGTTGGGCTCGCGCTTTTCCAGGAAGGACTCCTTGCCCTCGACGGCTTCATCGGTCATATAAGCCAAACGGGTGGCTTCGCCGGCGAAGACCTGCTGGCCCATGAGTCCGTCGTCAGTGAGGTTGAAGGCGAACTTGAGCATGCGCTGGGCGGTGGGGGACTTCATGTTGATCTCGCGCCCCATCTGGATAGCAGCGTCCTCCAGCTCGGCGTGGTCAACTACCTCGTTGACGGCACCCATCTCGTACATGCGCTGCGCGTCGTAGGTGCGTCCCAAGAAGAAGATCTCGCGGGCGTACTTCTGGCCCACCATCTTGGCCAGGTAGGCCGAGCCATAGCCGGCGTCGAAAGAGCCGACGTCGGCGTCGGTCTGCTTGAAGCGGGCCTCCTGGCGGGAGGCAATGGTCATATCGCACACTACGTGCAGGGAGTGTCCGCCGCCGGCGGCCCAGCCGTTGACCACGGCGATGACCACCTTGGGCATAGTGCGGATGAGGCGCTGGACCTCCAGGATGTGCAGGCGACCGCCTTCAACTTTTTCGCGGGCGGTGTCGACAGTGGACTCGTCGGCAGTCGCGTCATCGTGTGCGTGCTCCGTGGCATAGCGGTACCCGGAGCGGCCGCGGATGCGCTGGTCACCGCCGGAGCAAAACGCCCAGCCGCCGTCCTTCTGGGAAGGCCCGTTGCCGGTCAGCAACACCGTGCCAACATCTGGCGTGCGGCGTGCGTGGTCCAGCGCGCGGTAAAGCTCATCCACCGTGTGCGGGCGAAACGCATTGCGCACCTCGGGGCGGTCGAAGGCGATGCGGACGATGCCGTCCTTGCGCTGGGGCTTCGGACCATCACTGATGAGCCGGTGATAGGTGATATCCGTCAGGTCCTCAAAGCCCTCGACGGGGCGCCAGAGCTCCGGCTTGAAAGGATTATCGGTGCTGTAGTTCTTCTGCTCGCTCATGGCACACCAGCTTAATTGGAAAGCGGTGCGCCGGAAGTATAGTCCCCATTCCCAAACCCTCACCCACACTCTCCGCCCAGCGCGGCGGTGATAAACAATAAACAATACTGCGGGGTATGCCCCGTCAATGTGCACGTGTACTCCGTACCAGCGCGGTACACCATACAGTGGGACGGAATCGAACCTCCCTGCCTTCTTGCGCTACGAAGGCGCCTGAGAAGCACTGGACTTTCCCTGCCCAGTAAAGGGTTGCGCTCGCTGCGAAGAGTGTGGGCTACCGTCGTGTGCGGCAAGGCGCACACGACATGACTAAATGTCGAACGACATGACGTGCCGCAAGGATGCGGCACAACTAGCGGCAGTCGCTATTTAGTTATCAGTTCCGTATTCCAGTTCAACTGCTGGATGCGGGTATCCAGTTCGCGGTACTGGCGGGCCAGATCGTCGGCACGCTCGCGCAGCTTCGGCACGGGCACGGTGGCCACGAACTTGATCTCCGAGCGGGAGTAGCGGTCCTGGCGCGCACCCGCGCGCTCGGCCAACCCCTGGTAGATACGGCGCTTGCGCAGCAGGCCATCACGCAGAGCCAGCGCTTCCATCAGCGTGATCTCATCGTCGAATGCGGTGGCCGTGTTCGTAGCGTTGATCGCGATGACGAGCTCATCGATGCGCTTAGTCACGCCCTCGAGCTCACGGAGCAGATCCGTCGGGTTCTCATCCGGTTCATCGCCTTCCTGAATGCGGACCGTCGCCGCGAGTCGGTCACTCAGCGAGTTGAGGCGCTCCTGCGCCTGGGCGCGCTCGGCCAAGGCTTCAGCAAGTAGCATGGTTCCTCCTTTAACCCTTAATGGGATTGATTGTCTGTGCAATTGTACGGCAGGCAGGAGGCTTCGCATTGGCGGCGTGACACTTCTAACAAATAGCGGCCGAAAACTTCGATGATCTGGGGCCTTATTTGATCGTTGTGTACGTCATGTTTGGTTGCTCGCTACGGCTGGCCTTCGGTAGACAGCCGGTTAGTCCACGTCTGGCGATTGGCCTCTTCAAAGCTGGCGTAGACAGAATTGTCGCCGTCGATGCCGCAGTAGAAAGTTCGAGTGTCAGAGCCCATGGCGCAATACAGGTCGTAGGTTTGTTTGGTCGCCGGGCTCATGGCTGTAATGCGGGTGTTGTAGGAGCCATTCACGGTAGAACTGCGCTGCGACCAGGTGAAGGTGTGCTTGATGGCCTCATCAAACATAGCGGCGGCGAACTCACAGGAGGTGTTTTCTCCTGCGTGGATCTTGTCTCCTTGATTGGTATAGCCGCATGCACCGCCGACTTGCCCGACGTTGATGTTGTGGCCGCCCGGGTTGGGGTTGGCGTTGTCGTCCGCGGCGGGAGTGCCGCTCGGGGCATCGTTAAGAGTCGGCGCGGGGCCGCTGTCCTCGGGGGCCTCGGAAGTGGAGGCAGTCACTGGGGCCACAACGGAGGTTAATTGGCTGTCGGCAGAAGCCTCACTAGCAGGTGTAGAGGAGTCAGAAGTATCGCCGCAGGCGTTCAATGCAATTCCGGCGGCAACGAGTAAAGAGAGAGTAGAGAGTTTTCGCATGAGTTGTAGCCTAGCGCCCCGCATGGTGGTTTAAAGGGGCGCTAAGGCCACAGCCGGGGAGTGTTACCCAATAAACATGAACGCAAACAGCGTGTTGAGCACCGTCGCCACAATCATGGGCACGGAGGTGCGCTTGACCAGCTGGATGGGGTTGACCTTGATGGCACCGGCAACAATGAGCACCGCGGCGTTGACCGGGGAGACCTGGCGCATGAGGTTGGAGGTTCCCCAAATGGCGGTGAGCATCTGTGGGGCGTGGATGGAGGTCTGCGAGGCCAGGTTGGGTACTACCTCAGAGAAGGCGAAATAAGGCGCGGTGCCGGAGCCGGTGAGCGCGGCCATCGCGGCGGTGGCGGCGACGAAGATGAGAACGATGATGACGGCGGCTCCGGAGGAGCCTTCGGCGGCGTCGATAAGCATGTCGATGACACCCATCTGCGTGATGCCCTCCACGAGGACGGCGGCGGCGACCAACAGGGCCACGACGCCCGCAGCACCTTCGCCCATGCCCTTGAAGAAGCTGGAGATTGAATCCACCGCACCCGTGACGGTGCGCTTGCGGATGGACTCGATGATCATCGCGATGAACAGGGAGACCACAGTCACTGGGAGGATGCCGCCCTCAAAGGGGATAACGCCCATGCGGTTGAGGATGGCGGAGATGATGATGAGCAGCAGCGGCATGAGCGGGAGCACGGCGTAGTAACCCGGCAGGGAGGCGGCGCGGGCGATAGCTTCTTCAGTGGCTTTGTCATTCATCGAGTCAGCGGTGACTTCACCGGAGGCCAAAGCCTTGCGGGCATCCGCCTTATCGCAGCGGTGCTGCCACCACATGTGGACGAAGGCCGTGATGAGCAGCGTGGGAACCGTGGCGTAGGCAACGGCGCCGTAGACGAATTCCGTCGGAGTCATGTTGGTGAGGTCGGCGCCCTGAATGAGGCCTGCCTCCAGCGGGGTGGGAACGATGGTGGAGGAGGTCACCACGATGGCGCCCACGGTTAGGGGTGTCAGGCCCGCAGCGATGAGGGCCGGTAGAAGCGTGGCCACGAGCAGTAGGGACAGTGCCGCGGCAGATGGAATCACCAAGGACAGGAGCGTACCCAAAATGAAGCCCACCGGAACCAGCCAGTAGGAACCTTTGAAGCGCTTGAGCGGTGAGGAGAGCACCACGACCGTCTTGGCGTCGGCGCCGATGTGCCGCATGTAGGACACGAAGCCGAAGAGCACCATGATTGCCATGCCGATACCGGAGAAGCGTGCCTTGAACAGTGCGTCCACAACCAACAGCTGGTCGTAGAAGGCATTGCCGGTGGCTTCGATTTCGGTGGTGCGGAAGTCGGCGCGCCCGGTGAGCGCGGCGAGCATGAGCAGGACTACGCCAACGGCAAAAATGGAGGCCGCGGCGTGGACTTTCTTATAGATGAGGTAGACAACTGCGGCGATGGCCAGTAGCGCGATGAGAAGGTAGAGCATGTAAAGATCCTTCTTCTGGTTATATCCACTTACTGTTTAAAGGTAACACCGGCTATGACAGGTGTCGCGCTCAACCCCCCACACGTACGATGAACGTCATGCACATTGATGACGTCCTTGACCGCGCCCACGTGGTCTCCCTTCCACTCGCCGTGAAGTTCCGTGGCATTACGACCCGGGAAGCATTGCTTATCGATGGCCCCGCGGGCTGGGGTGAGTTCGCCCCCTTCCTGGAGTACGGGGCGGAGGAATCCGCCCGCTGGCTCGCCGCCGGGCTGGAAGCGGCCTACGAAGGCTTTCCGGAACCCGTGCGCGAGTGGGTAGAAGTCAACGGCACCGTCCCTGCGGTTCCTGCCGAGCAGGTGCCGGAGGTCATGGAGCGCTATCCCGGCTGCCGCACCTTCAAAATCAAGGTGGCGGAGAAGGGGCAGACCCTAGAGGACGATATCGCGCGCGTTCACGCTGTCCGCGCCTACATCGAGGCACAGGGTCGCGTGCCGGTTTTGCGCGTCGACGCCAACTGCGGCTGGAGCGTTGAGGAAGCCGTCACCGCGGCCAAGGAGCTCATGCCGCTGGATTACATGGAGCAGCCGTGCAAGACCGTTGAGGAACTCAAGGAGGTGCGCACCCAGCTCATGCGCGCCGGGATTTTCGTGCGGGTGGCGGCGGATGAATCTATCCGCAAGGCCAGCGACCCTTATCGGGTGGCGGAATTGCAAGCGGCTGATGTCGCCGTGGTTAAGCCCGCGCCGCTGGGCGGGGTGCGCAAAGTACTCGAGGTAGCCTCCCACCTGCGCGAGCGCCACATGGACATCACGGTGGCCTCTGCCCTGGATACCTCGGTGGGAATCTCCATGGGACTTGCCGCAGTGGCCGCCTTGCCGCAAATCTATGACGACGAAGACATCGACGTCACCCCGGCCGCTGCGGGCCTGGCCACCGGGTCGCTGTTCCTGGAGGATGTGACAGCACCACGCGAGCTTGTCGACGGTCACCTGCGCGCCGAAGCCCTCACCCCCGACCCGGATCGCCTGAGCACACTCGCCGCGCCGGGCGAGCGCCGCGAGTGGTGGTTCGAGCGCGTGCGCGAGTGCTGGCCGCACCTTTAAAAACACAGCTCACGGTACATGTCCGGAGGGCAGCGTAGGCTGGCGGGCATGACCATTTCCGTGAAAGACGCGCACCTGCACAACCTTCGCAACGTGGACGTGGATTTGCCGCGCGGCCAGCTCGTGGCCGTAACCGGGGTGTCCGGCTCCGGAAAGTCCTCGCTGGCTTTCGGCACCATCCACGGTGAAGGTCAGCGCCGCTATTTGGAATCCGTCGCGCCTTTCGCCCGCCGGCTCATTGCCTCGGCGGTGGACCCGCAGGTAGGCCGCATCGAAGGCCTGCCGCCGACGGTGGCGCTGCAGCAGTCGGCGTCGGCAAGCAGCGCGCGCTCCACGGTGGGGACCATCTCCGCCATGTCTAACTCCGTGCGCTTGCTGTACTCGCGCTGCGGTGACAATCCGGAGGGCTTGTACTCCGATTCCTTTTCCCCAAATACCCCGGAGGGCATGTGCCCGGAGTGCCAGGGCACCGGCGTGGTCCACGAACCCACGGAGGCCTCCATGGTGCCGGATCCCTCCTTAAGCATCGAGGAAGGCGCGATTGCTGCGTGGCCAGGGGCCTGGGCGGGCAAGAATTTCCACGACATCCTGCAAGAACTGGGCTATGACCTGGATTCGCCGTGGGAGCAGCTTTCTAAAAAAGACCGCGAGTGGATCCTCTTCACCGAGGAACGCCCGGTGGTGACCGTCAAGCCGCGCCGCGGAGCGGATCAGATTCAGCGCAATTACGAGGGCACGTGGCGTTCCGTGGCCAGCTACCTGACCAAGACCTATGCGGAGACGAAGTCGGACACACTCCGCGCCCGCGTCTTGAGCTTCATGGAAACCCGCCAGTGCGATACCTGTCAGGGGCGCCGGCTGACGGCGAAGGCCCTCAAGGTTACTTACGCCGGGCTGCCTATCGACGAATTCAATGCCCTCCCGCTGAGCGAAGTCTTCGAGCTCCTCAAAGCCCAGAAACCGCAACCGAATGACGCGGAAGACCTGCTCCTCAAGGCCCTCCTTCCGGCTTTCGAATCGGCCTTAGAACTCGGACTTGGGCACCTCAGCCTGGATAGGCCGACGGAAACGCTCTCAGGAGGTGAGGTGCAGCGCCTGCGCCTGGCTGCGCAGCTGCGCTCCGGGCTCTATGGCGTGACCTATGTTCTGGATGAGCCCTCTGCGGGCCTGCACCCGGTGGAACGAGGTGCGGTGCTGGATATGTGCCGTCGCTTCATTGCGGAGGGGAACTCGGTGCTGCTGGTGGAGCACGACATGGAACTGGTCAAGCAGGCCGATTGGATCGTGGATGTCGGCCCGCTCGCCGGTGAGCGCGGCGGCCAGGTGGTGTACTCGGGTCCCGTCGCCGATTACATAGAGGCGGCGGACTCTGCAGATACTCCCACCGCGCGTGCCTTGGCGCGCCCGCGCCCCACGCCCAAGGTCGAAGCGCGATCGGCGCACGGTGATATCGCGCTGCGCCGGGTGCACTCGCACACCATCGATGGCCTCAACGTGGACTTCGGACTCGGCCAGTTTACGGCCATTACTGGGCTTTCGGGTTCCGGCAAATCCACGTTGCTGGCCGCACTCCATGACATGCTCACGGGGCCGGACTGTCCGAAGCAGGTCAAGCGCGTGGTCTCCATTACCCAAAAGCCAATCGGCCGAACCCCGCGCTCCACGGTGGCGACGTACACCAACCTCTTCGACAACGTGCGCAAGCTCTTCGCGGCCACCCCGGAGGCCAAGAAGAAGAAATGGACGGTCTCGCGCTTTTCCTACAACGTTAAGCAAGGCCAGTGCCCCACCTGCGGTGGCGCCGGCCAGATCGAGGTCGAGCTGGTCTTCCTTCCAGGCTCCTATACCCAGTGCCCGGATTGCCAGGGACAGCGCTATAACGATGACACCTTGTCCATCCGCTGGAAGGACAGGACCATCGCGGACATCCTCGACCTTACGGTGGAAGAGGCCCTGGAGGTCTTTGCAGATGAAGCGCCGATCCTCCACGCGCTGCAAACCTTGGAAGCGGTGGGGCTAGGTTACCTGCGCTTGGGCCAGGGCGCTCCGGAGCTTTCCGGCGGTGAAGCGCAGCGCATCAAGCTTGCCACGGAGCTGCAGCGCTCCCGAAACTCGCGCCGGGGCCATACCGTCTACCTGCTGGATGAGCCCACCGTCGGGTTGCACCCGGCCGATATCGACCTGCTCATCGCTGAGCTGCACTCGCTGGTGGAGGCCTCCCATACTGTCGTGGTGGCAGATCATGACCGTCACCTCATTGCCGGCGCTGACCGGGTTATTGAGATGGGCCCGGGGTCTGGTTCGGATGGCGGAAAGATTGTGGCGGATGGCACGCCGGGTCAGGTTTCCACGGGACTAACGCCCACCGGGCGGGTGCTAAGTGGCGCGGGTGCACGATAAGGTAAATCCCATGACCAACAACAACGGCGACAACGAGACGCGGCAGTTCGGCCGCGTCACCGGTGAGAACGAAACCCGCCAGTTCGGCGCGCCCCAACAGCAGCCGCCACAGCGTCCCCAACAACACTTCCCGGAGCCCGGATCCCAAAACACGCAGGCCTATGGTCAGCCCTATCAGCAGGGCTATGACCAGAACTATCAGCAGCCGCAATATGACCCGGTCCCGTCCAGCTACCAGGTGGAGCAGCCGAAGAAGGGCGGGGGAGCCCTGTCCTATGTCTTCGCGGCCATCGCTGCTATCGCCGTCGTTTTCGCCGGCGTGCTGTTCTTCCTGTGGCGCGGTGCGGCAGCGGATGCTGACAAACCCGCCCCGGAGCCGGTTACCGAGACCGTGACCACCGAGGTTCCCACCACGGTGACCACCACCAAGAGCTCGCCGCGGGATAACCTCCCCACCGATATTCCGACGGAGCTGCCGACGGAGCTGCCGCCGGACGTCCAGGACCGTGTGGACCAGGGTGGAGCCGAATTGGAAGGGTTGATCAATGACCTCTTCGAGCAATTCGATTCGGGCATGGAAGAGCTCGATACGGGTGGTGCAGGCAATGCCTAATACTGAATCTCACACCGAGCCCACTGCCTCCGCGCAGCCGGAGTCGATGCAGCTGGCCGAAGCACTGGCGGCCCAGCTTTCGCGGCACCTCACCGACGTGGTTATCTGCCCGGGTTCGCGCAACGCACCGCTGTCTTTGGCGCTTCTCGCGCGCAGCGATATTCGCGTGCATACCCGCCTGGATGAGCGCTCCGCCGCCTTCGCTGCTTTAGGTTTGGCACGCGTCCAACGCCGGCACGTCGGCATCGTGATGACCTCCGGCACCGCGGTGGCTAATGCCCTGCCCGCGATGGTGGAGGCGCATTACTCGCATACCCCGCTGGCCGTCATCAGCGCGGACCGGCCGGCCCGCTTGGTGGGCACGGGGGCCTCCCAGACTATTGAGCAGCCCGGCATCTTCGGCGTGTATGCGGAGACCACCCAGGTGGAGAGCACGAGTGATATCCCGCTTATCGCGGAGCGCTTTTTGAATGACCGCCAGGTGCACATCAACGTGGCTCTCGATGCCCCGCTGGTAGGCGAAGAGCTGCCCGGTAGCCCGACGGATTACACGCAGCACCGCGCTCGTACCCCGCGGTGGGCGAATCACGGAGAGGTGGCCGTCGATCTCAGCCGCAACACGCTCGTCATCGCCGGCGATGAGGCCTGGGAAGTCGAAGGCCTGGAGGATGTCCCCACCATCGCCGAGCCCACGGCACCTGCGCCCTATCACCCGGTGCACCCGGCCGCAGCACACCTCTTCCGCCGCGCCCAAGTCTCCGCCAACGACTACGTGGTCAACACCAAGGTGGAGCAGGTCATCGTCGTGGGCCATCCCACCCTGCACCGCGGTGTCCTGGCACTGCTGAGTGATCCCGATATCGACCTCATCTGTCTGTCGCGCACGGAAGATTTCACCAACCCCCGTGGCGAGTCCGCGCAGCTGGGTACCACCGCCAAAACCAGCGGCGAGCCCACGCGAGAGTGGATGAAGATCTGCGAAGGCGCGGCCCAGATGGCGGCCGACGGTGTTCGTGAGGTTCTGGCGGAGACCACCGGTGAGGATGCCACCAAGCCCGAGATCGGCTTTACCGGCCTCCACGTCGCCGCCGCGGTGGGGGACACCCTCGCCGTCGGAGATACCCTCGTCCTGGGCGCCTCCAACGCGGTGCGGGATGCGTCCTTCATCGGCCTGCCCTTCGACGGTGTGGAGACCTACTCGCCGCGCGGGGCCGCCGGCATCGACGGCACCATCGCGCAGGCTATCGGCATCGCGCTGGCCACCCAGTCCCGCGAGGCCGACGCGCCCCGCGCACCGCGCACCGTGGCGCTCATGGGGGATGTCACCTTCCTCCACGACGCCACTTCGCTCATCCTCCCCGAGGATAACCCGCGCCCGGAGAACCTCACCATCGTCGTCTCAAATGACGACGGCGGCGGCATCTTCGAGGTGCTCGAACAGGGCCGCGAGCCCCTGCGCGACTCCTTCGAGAAGGCGTTTGGAACGCCGCATGGGGTGGGCGTCGCCAAGCTGGCAGAAGCCTGCGGCGCTGAGCACCGAGAGGTGAGCTCGGCGCAGGAGCTGCTTGATGTTCTCGCAGAGCTCAAGGAATACTCCACCGGCATCACTGTCGTGGAGGCGCATACCACGAGGTCCTCGCGCCGCGCGCTGCAGGAAGCACTGAACGCCAAGGTGGGTCAGTAAATGGTGCGGCGCCGGGTGCGCCAGCTGCTCCTGGTGCTGTATGTCGCAGCACTGGTGGGCATAGCGGGAATGGTCATCGGTCCTCTTCTCAATGACCGCACCATCGGCGCCAACCCCGGGCGCGCCCTGGCCACGGTGACGGATGTCGGCACCTTGCGTACCTTCGTGGATTTCCAGGACTCCGAGGGGATCTATCACACCCCGCCCACCGGCCTGCTCTATCCCACCGGGCTGGGGGAAGGACAGCAGGTCTGGGTGCTCTATGCCAAGAACAACCCGGACCTGGTCAAGGTAGAAGGCCGAGAATGGACGCTATCGATCATCCCGGCGCTGTCCTCTGCGGCCGTGGCTACCCTAATCGCCGGTGCGTTGTGGTGGGGAAGCGGGAAAATTAACCGGAATTTAGCGCGTGCTTTACCAGCAGAGCACCCGGGAAAGGAATGATGAGGCACATGCGTGTAGCCATCGTCGCGGAATCCTTCTTGCCTAATGTCAACGGAGTGACCAACTCCGTGCTGCGTGTCCTCGAACACCTCCACGAGCACGGCCACGAGGCCATCGTCATCGCCCCCGGTGCCCGGGATGGGCAGGAGGAGATCCCCGATTACCTCGGCTTCACCATCGTGCGCGTGCCCACCGTGCGGGTGCCGCTGGTGGATTCGCTTCCGGTCGGAGTGCCCACCTCCGCTGTGGACGAGGCGCTGCGCGAGTTTAAGCCGGACATCATCCACCTGGCCAGCCCCTTCGTCCTGGGAGCTGCGGGAGCATTCTCTGCACGTCAGCTGCGCATTCCGGCAGTGGCGCTGTACCAGACGGACGTTGCGGGCTTTGCCACCAAGTACCACGCTTCCGCGCTGGCCTATGGGGTGTGGGAGTGGCTGCGCACCATCCATAACGCTTGCCAGATGACTCTCGCGCCGTCCTCGCTCACCATCTCCGATTTGGAGAAACACCACATCAAGAACGTGCGCCACTGGGGCCGCGGCGTGGACTCGGAGCGCTTCCACCCCTCGAAGCGCTCGGCGGCGCTGCGCCGCGAGTGGGAGCCCACGGGGAAGAAGAAGATCGTCGGCTTCGTCGGCCGCCTGGCCGCAGAGAAGGGAGTGCACCGCCTGTCCGCGCTTAACGGTCGCGAGGACATTCAGCTCGTCATCGTCGGTGATGGCCCCGAGCGCCCGCTGCTGGAGGCACAGCTGCCGGATGCTGTCTTTACCGGGGCATTGGGAGGCGAGGAGCTGGCCGCGGCCTATGCCTCCCTGGACATCTTCGTCCACGCCGGCGAGTTCGAGACCTTCTGCCAGGCCATCCAGGAAGCACAGGCCTCGGGCGTGCCCACCATTGGCCCGCGCGCGGGCGGCCCGGTGGATCTCATTGAGGAAGGTTACAACGGGCTGCTTCTCGACGTCCCCACGTTCGTCGAGGACCTCCCCAACGCAGTGGACGCTCTGCTCAACCCGGAGATCCACGAGGAGTTGCGGGAGAACGCCCGGAAGTCGATTGCCTCCAAGACTTGGCCGGCTCTCTGCGAGCAGCTGCTGGGTTACTACGAGGAAGTTCTGGAGGGTGTTCGCGAGGTGCCGCTGACCATTCTGGGCCAGCGCCCGGAGCTGCCGCGCTGGGCCGCTCGCGCTCTGGGAGCGCGGGTCGCCTAAACTAGGCGCTTGTGTCTAAGGCAGATCTGGAGAAAAAGCCCTTCGATGTCGCGCGCATGTTTGACGCGGTGGGCAAGAAGTACGACATCACCAACACGGTGCTGTCCTTTGGTCAGGACGCGCGCTGGCGCCGTCTGACGCGTGAGCGGCTCAACCTGAAGCCGGGGGAGAAGGTCCTCGACCTGGCTGCCGGAACGGCTGTTTCCACGGAGGAGCTGTCCAAGTCCGGCGCGTGGTGCGTGGCCTGTGATTTTTCACTCGGCATGCTCGCGGCTGGCGCGGAGCGCGATGTTCCCAAGGTAGCCGGCGATGGAATGCGCCTGCCTTTTGCGGATAACACCTTCGATGCGGTGACCATCTCCTATGGTTTGCGCAATATCCACGACTTCGAGCTGGGCCTGCGGGAGATGGCGCGCGTGACCAAGCCCGGCGGGCGTCTGGCGGTGGCGGAGTTTTCTAAGCCGGTCATCCCGGTCTTTGGCACCGTCTACAAGGAGTACCTGACCCGCCTGCTGCCGCCGATTGCCAAGGTGGTCTCCTCCAACCCGGAGGCCTATATCTACCTCGCAGAATCCATCCGCGCGTGGCCGGAGCAGCACGAGCTAGCCGCTGCCATCAACCGCAACGGCTGGGAGCAAGCAGGCTGGCGCAACCTGACCTTCGGGATCGTGGCGCTGCACTCCGCGGTGAAGCCTGCCTAGGGGCCTAAGCCCAATGGGCTTAGGCCCAGAGCGGGGTATCGCGCCGCAGCGCGGAGACCGTCCCGCCGGCCAGCCGCCAGGCGCGGGCGAGGAGGTCCTTGTCTTCTTCCGTAATGAGGTTGCCCATGAGGCGTGCAGCGGCCGGCATGAGCATGCGGCCGATGGGTCCGCGCATGGCCACAGGTCCGGCCAGCGGCAGGAATTGCGGGTAAGTCAGCAGGCGTGCCGCGGTGCGGGCGAGCAGGAAGGCCTCGCCATATTCGGCGCGCAAACGGTCTGGCCACGCCAAGGTCAGGTCCTTGGTGCCGAGCATCTCCACGGCGAGTGCTGCCGTTTCCAGGCCATAGTCGATGCCCTCGCCGTTGAGCGGGTTAACGCAGGCCGCCGCGTCACCGATGAGCATCCAATTGGCGCCGGCAACTCCAGACATCGCACCGCCCATCGGCAGCATCGCCGAGGTAACGTTGCGCAGCTCGCCCAAGCCCCACTCCGAACGCTGCTGTTCAGCGTAGAAATCCAGCGCCTTCTTCGTGTTGAGGCGGGCCGGGCGGGCGGCCGTAGAGAGCGCGCCCAAGCCGATGTTGACGCCGTTTCCCAACGGGAAGATCCAGCCATAGCCCGGCTGCACTACACCCTCGGGATCCTTGAGCTCGACGTGGGAGTGCATCCACTCCTCGCCGTCGTGGGGCGAATCGGCGTAGGCGCGCGCGGCGATGCCATAGACCTCCTCGCGGTGCCAGGTGCGGCCCAGCTGCTTACCAAACGTCGAACGCACGCCGTCGGCCACGATGATCCATCGCGCGCGCACGCGGCGCTTGCCGACGGAGAACTCCACCAGCCGGTTGCCGTCGAGCTGCGGGGCCGTTGCCGTGCCGGTGAGAAGCTGCGCGCCGGCTGCCTGCGCGGCCCCAACCAACAGTGCATCGAATTCATAGCGCGGCAGCGCCGTGCCTTCGTGCGAGGGGTAGGTCTCAGGCCACGGGGCGGTTACGGTGCCGCCGAAGCCGTGCAGCTTGAGCCCGCGGTTGCGGTAGGAAGCATTGACCTCGATGCCGAGGAGCTCCAACTGGTGCATGGCGCGCGGGGTCAGCCCATCGCCGCAGGTCTTGTCGCGGGGGAAGGGGGAGGCGTCGACAAGCAGCGTCTCATGGCCGGCGCGTGCGGCGTGGATAGCGGCGGCAGCGCCGGCGGGTCCGGCACCTACGATGGCGACGTCAACAAGGGTGGAATCGATCTGCTCCGACATGGGGACTATCATTGCACGGGATAGTGGCCACAAGTGTGTTGAGGGCCGTGCCATGGGCTACGGTAAGTAAACACTAGGATTTTTGAGCTTAAAGGAACACGTTTAATGTCACACGGCCAAACTCACGCCAAGCACGTGGACTTGGGGGATGCGCAGCTCACCGAGCGTATCAACGCCGGGATGGCTGCTGTAGAGGACCTGCTGAATACGGAGCTCGA
Organism: Corynebacterium sp. HMSC074E01; assembly: GCF_001808885.1. NCBI lineage: Bacteria > Bacillati > Actinomycetota > Actinomycetes > Mycobacteriales > Corynebacteriaceae > Corynebacterium > Corynebacterium sp. HMSC074E01. The sequence continues at coordinate 24,604 of NZ_KV794845.1, read as the reverse complement.
CCGCGGGCAGGACTTCATCAAGGACAAGGTGCGCCACCTCTCCCTGGCTGGTGGCAAGCGTTTCCGTCCAATGATGGCGTTGTTGGCCTCCGAGTTCGGTGAACGCTCACAGTCCCCCGAGGTAGTGAAAGCAGCGACCGCGGTGGAAATGGTCCACGTGGCCACGCTCTATCACGACGATGTCATGGATGAGGCGGAGCGCCGCCGCGGTGTGGATTCCGCGAACTTCCGGTGGACCAACTCGGTGGCCATTCTGGCGGGCGATGCACTGCTCGCGCACGCCTCGCGGCTGATGAGCCAGCTGGACACCCACACGGTGGCGCATTTCGCGGAGACCTTCGAGGAGCTCGTCACCGGACAGATGCGGGAAACCATCGGTGCTGGCGAAGCCAATGCTGTGGAGCATTACACGGCGGTGATCCGGGAAAAAACCGCGGTGCTCATTGCCTCCGCCGGCTACCTGGGTGCCTACCACGCGGGTGCGGGCCCGGAGCAGTGTGAGGCCCTGCGCCAAATCGGTGCGGCCGTGGGCATGATCTTCCAGATCGTCGATGATGTCATCGACATCTTCTCTGATTCCGAAGAATCCGGGAAGACCCCGGGCACGGACCTGCGCGAGGGCGTGTTCACCCTGCCGGTGCTTTATGCCCTGGAGGAGGAAGGCGAGGTCGGCGATGAGCTACGTGCGCTGCTGACGGGCCCGCTTGAAGACGACGCCTCCGTACAGCGCGCCATCGAGCTGCTGTGGCAGTCGGGCGGCCGCGATAAGGCGCTGGCCGACGTTAATGCGTACCTCCGCGTCGTGGAAGACCAGCTCTCGCTGCTGCCGGAATGCACGGCTAGTGAAGCGCTGCGCCAGCTGGCGGACTACACGGTTCAGCGCGTGGGCTAATAGGTGCTCCTGCCAGGCGATTTGCATGTTGGGCAGGAGTTCGTAGTAAAGTACATAACCGCACTCAAGAGTGCTTGCCAGGTTGCCCGAGCGGCCAAAGGGAGCGGACTGTAAATCCGCCGGCATTGCCTTCAGAAGTTCGAATCTTCTACCTGGCACAAAATAAATCCCGCAGACACAGAAAATGGGTCTGCGGGATTTTTTGATCACCGGGCGGCCCAGCTCTGCGTAGGGCGGGGTTAAGCGCGGCTAATCTAGGCGGAACAGCTCTCGCTGGAAGGCCGTAGCATTTTTCAGCCGCTCAGCCTCGGGCAACGGCCCCGGCAGGGTGGTGCCTTCAGCGAAGGGAGCACCCGGCAAGTGATCGCGGCCATGGGGCTGTGCCAAGCCACTAAGGTCGGGACCAGCCGGTACCACTTGGGTGGGATTAATCTCGCGGTGGACGATGTAGTAGTGCTGCTTGATCTCGGTGAAGTCGGTGGTATCGCCGAAGCCGGGGAGCTGGAATAGCTCGCGCACGTAGCCATAAACGTTGGGCATCTCGCTGATTTTGTTCCGGTTGCTCTTGAAATGGCCGTGGTAGACAGCGTCAAAGCGGATCAAGGTGGTGTATGCCCGGATATCGGTTTCCGTGATGTGCTCGCCCATGATGAAGCGGCGGTGGGCTAGCCGCTCCTCCAGCCAGTCGAAGGCCTCGAAGACATCCGTATAGGCCTCTTCATACGCCTCCTGGGATGCGGAGAATCCAGCGCGGTACACGCCGTTGTTGAGCTTCCTGAAGATGAAGTCGTTGATTTCCTCCATCTCCTCCTGCTGCTCGGATGGCGGCAGCAGGTTGGGTGCGCCTTCTCGCTGGAACTCGGTCCACTCTGTCTGAAAGTCCCGCACCATGGAGTTGAAGTCGTTGGTCACGACCTTGCCGCTGGATTCTTCCACAATGGCTGGCACCGTGATGCCCCGCGGGTACTCAGGGAAGCGCGCGAAAAACGCATCCTGCAGGCGGGGGATGCGCAGGACGGGATCGAGTCCGTCGGGGTCGAGATCGAAAGTCCAGGAGCGTTTGTCATGGGTCGGGCCTGCCAAGCCTAAGGAGATGACATCCTCCAGTCCCAACAAACGCCGAACGATGACCGCGCGGTGCGCCCACGGGCAAGCGCGCGCGGCGATGAGACGGTAGCGGTGGGGTTGCACCGGCCAGTGCAGGGCTTCTCCACCCTCGTTATTGGCGGGCTGTGGCTCATCGCTGGTGATGGAGGCGAGAATGCGATCGCCGATGTAGTTGGTATCCCGCTTGAATTCGCCCTCCGTCGAGGCATTCTGGGCGTCCCCGGCCCAGTCCTTCGATGGTTCTTTGTGGATGTCAGTAGTCATTTTTCCTCCCTGTAGCCGGCAAAGTATTTGATACGTCAACAATAGCTGGATTTGGCATACAGGTGGCAAGAGGTGGATTGCCGCGAGTGTGACGAAGGGGTTGTTAGGGATGGATTTACGTGTTTAAAAGGCCCCTAAAAACCAATGGTGTACTGGCGATTTGTGTTGTTTAAGCGTTTCGGGTTAATCTTTTCAAGGCTTCAACGAGAGCACAGCGGAGAAAATCCGTGACTCTAAGAGGCTGTGCCCCCTTAGCTCAGTCGGCAGAGCGTTTCCATGGTAAGGAAAAGGTCGACAGTTCGATTCTGTCAGGGGGCTCCATTCATGTTTCTGGAAGCTTTCAGAAAGTGAATATGGCGGTGTAGCTCAGTGGTAGAGCAAGCGACTCATAATCGCTGTGTCGCGAGTTCAATTCTCGCCATCGCTACCGGGAAAGAAAAGCGTCCGCGCACGGGCGCTTTTTCACTACCGACTCCCAGCCTTATACGGCACGTGGTTTCCATGGGGAATCACCGTTCTGGTAGGGTTGTGCGTTGTCCCAAAAGGGCACGCAGAGGGGCGTGGCGCAATTGGTAGCGCAACGGTCTCCAAAACCGTAGGTTGCAGGTTCGAGTCCTGTCGCCCCTGCCACATCACTTCCAAGGAGGGAATCGCCGTGAGCGATGAAAAGCAGCCGAGCACCGGGGCTCCGCGCCCAACCGGCAAGCGTCAGCTCTCTGGCGCAGCGACCACCTCTACTGATTCCTACACCGACAAGCGCGTCGTGCGCGTCGAGGATAAGAAGGAAGATTCTTTCGGCGGATCCGTCGGCTCCTTCCCGGGTGAAGTCGTCTCTGAGATGAAGAAGGTCGTGTGGCCTACCGGCAAGGAAATGCTTCAGTACGTTCTGGTGACCTTCGCCTTCCTTATCGTCCTCACCGCTCTGGTGTGGGGCGTGGACACGCTGACCGGCCTTGGAGTTGAAGCAATCCTCGCGCCTTAGTAAACTAATCTCATACTTTCATCCCGCCGCCTTCCCGCTAGCTCGACTAGGGGAAACGGCGGGATACTTTTTGCCCTAGTCCCGCCGAGTACCCTGGTGGGGGACTAGAAGAATGAACACCAATTTGGAGTAGCAGACAATGAGCGAAGAAAACACTGGCACCTCCCTCGAGCAGGCCATGATCGATAACGTCCAGGAACAGGCCGCCGAGGCGGTCGAGGCTACTGAGGAAGCCCAGCAGCCGCAGGAGGAACTGTCCGCCGAGGAGAAGGAAGCCGCTGAGAAGGAAGCTGCTACCAAGGCCGCTGAGGCCGCTCTCGGTGGCGTCTCGGATGAGGCTGAAGGCGAGGGTGCGGGGGAGACGTCGGCAAGCGCTGAGGCAGACGCCGCCGCTGCCGCAGACGCCGAGTACAAGTCCCGCCTGCGCGCCTTTACCCGCGAGCTGAAGAAGCAGCCGGGCCAGTGGTACATCATCCAGTGCTACTCCGGTTATGAGAACAAGGTAAAGACCAACCTCGACATGCGCGCCCAGACCCTTGAGGTGGAGGATTCCATCTTTGAGGTCGTCGTGCCGGTCGAGCAGGCCATTGAAAAGAAGGACGGCAAGAAGAAGGTAGTTAAGCGCAAGCTGCTGCCGGGCTACGTGCTGGTGCGCATGGAGCTTAACGACGCCGCCTGGTCCGTCGTCCGCGATACCCCAGGCGTGACCTCCTTTGTGGGCAACGAGGGCAACGCTACCCCGGTGAAGATCCGCGACGTGGCTAAGTTCCTCATGCCGAACGATCCAACGGTCTCTCCGGAGACCTCCGCTGCCGACTCCGAGGGCGAGCAGGTTGTGGCCATGCCGGAGAAGGAGGCCGCCAAGGCCTACGCGCACGACTTCGAGGTGGGCGAGGCCGTCACCATCCTGTCCGGCCCGCTGGCTTCCGTGTCTGCCACCATCTCCGAAATCGACCCGGAGACCGGCAAGATGCAGGGCCTGGTGTCCATCTTCGGCCGCGAGACCCCGGTGGAGCTGTCCCCGACGGAGATCGAGCGCATCTCCTAAAAAGCGATTTTGAGCTGGGCGCACGGTGTTCTAAACTTGAACGCCGTGCGCTTTCGCGCATCTTGAAACGTTCATCCTCCGGTGGCCCACATGCGTGAGCATCCGGACGGGGTGCTGTTATTCATCGTGGCGGCACTCTGGTACCACAGGAAAGAGGTAATTCGATGGCTCCCAAGAAGAAGGTCACTGGCCTGATCAAGCTCCAGATCGAGGCAGGCGCTGCTAACCCGGCTCCGCCGGTCGGCCCGGCACTCGGTGCCCACGGCGTCAACATCATGGAGTTCTGCAAGGCTTACAACGCTGCGACCGAGTCCCAGCGCGGCAACGTCGTGCCGGTGGAGATCACCGTGTACGAGGACCGCTCCTTCGACTTCAAGCTGAAGACCCCGCCGGCAGCTAAGCTCCTGCTCAAGGCCGCTGGCATCAAGAAGGGCTCCGGCGTTCCGCACACCGACAAGGTTGGCTCCGTGACCTGGGATCAGTGCAAGGAGATTGCACAGACCAAGTTTGAGGACCTCAACGCTCGTGACATCGAGAACGGCGCCCGCATCATCGCTGGTACCGCTCGCTCCATGGGCATCACCGTTGACGGCGTCCCGGCTAAGTAATAATTCGATTTAATGCGCGGCACGCCGAGTGCCGCGCGTGGCAGGGCCAGCTTCGGCCCGCTAACACCACATCAATCCAAGAAAAGGAATTGCACTTATGAGCACCAAGTCCAAGGCATACAAGGCTGCCGCTGAGCTGGTAGACCGCTCCCGCCTGTACCGTCCGATCGAGGCCGCCAAGCTGGCCAAGGAGACCTCCTCCAAGAACTTCGACGCCACCGTTGACGTTGTCTTCCGCCTGGGCGTTGACCCGCGTAAGGCTGACCAGCTGGTTCGCGGTACCGTTTCCCTGCCGCACGGCACCGGTAAGGACGTCCGCGTGGCCGTCTTCGCTGAGGGCGACAACGCTGAGGCCGCTAAGGCTGCTGGCGCCGACATCGTGGGCACCGAAGAGCTGATCGCTGCCATCAACGAGGGCAACATCGACTTCGACGTTGCTATCGCTACCCCGGATCAGATGGCCAAGGTTGGCCGCGTTGCCCGCGTGCTGGGCCCGCGTGGTCTCATGCCGAACCCGAAGACCGGCACCGTGACCGCTGACGTGACCAAGGCTGTTGCTGACGTCAAGGGCGGTAAGATTTCCTTCCGCGTGGACAAGGCTTCCAACCTGCACGCCATCATCGGCAAGGCTTCCTTCGATGCTGAGAAGCTGGCTGAGAACTACGGCGCGCTGTACGACGAGATCATTCGCCTGAAGCCGTCCTCCGCTAAGGGCGTCTACGCCAAGAAGATCACCATCTCCACTACCTCCGGCCCGGGCATCCCGGTCGATGCTTCCGTGGAGAAGAACTACACCGACTAATTGATGTCTGTGTTAACGGCGTAAAGGCCTCGGCTCATTCGTGAGCCGGGGCCTTTTCCTATGCTTCACCTGCGCTTGGCTGCAGAGCACTACGCGGATCTTCGCGAAACGGATTACATTCTTTGTTCCTCTTGTAACTCGCAACGTCTGCGTGCCTCCATCGACGTGCTAGAGCCATCGGACAAATGGCGTCTGATAAAAGGCATCAGTCATAAGGCGTTTTCACGGCGGAAAACGCCTTTTACTCATGGCAGATGGCGTTTTTAGACCCAAAGACGCCTTTTACCAGATGCCTGTAGTCAGATGCCTTTTGTGGGACGCCCTCCTGACGTAAACCAATGTAGTGCGGAAGAATCCCATCCCACCGCCGAATAACACTAGGTAGCAGCGGTAGGAGTGGCGTTGTTCATCCGCCCATGGCCTCAATCGGAAAGCCTTCGTTTATGCAGGTTAAGCGACTGGGTTTCACTGACAGGTAATTGGCAGTAAAGTGCGATGGCCTTATAAGGAAAGTGCTGCATACTAATTCTTGTGCGTTTGAGAGAGGCGCATGAGAGATAGAGAGAACACCCTGAGTCTTGCAGGGCGGGCGGCGTGAGAAACCGCCTGATAGACAAGACCCCTTACAACGCGGGTTCCGGATTTCACTGGGACCCGCGTTGTGCTGTGTGTCCCAAGTCAGGTGCTCCACGTCGTGGACTTAAGCGGAGATACATCAGGCCTAGGGCAAGCGCGGACGCTGGATGTAGATGGTTCTAGTCAAAAGGTTTTCTTGGGGGCAAACAAACCATATGGAGGAGCGAAGAAGGTTCATTTGGGGGGCAGGTGAACCTTCTGACTGAAACCTCTTGACTGCAACCTTCTGATGGAAACCATGTGGCAGCGCACCGAGTTATTCACCGGCTATCCACTGCCGGTTAAAAGGATTAGATGCGTGCGAAGTCCGCTTTAAGGCCGCGGCTTGCCTTTCATCCAGTACACGGACCAGATGACGTCCTCGCGCGGTACACCCCAGTCATGCACGGCTATCGAGCGCACTGCTTTCGCCAGGTCCCCTTCGCCGGACACCCACACCGAATCCGGCGCTGTATCCGCGGAGAAACGGGAACTAAGAAGCTGAACGGCGCGTGCGCTGTGTTCGTCGTGTGGAGCGACAATCATGGTGAGCGAGCGAACCTTTCCGCGCCACGTCTTTTCAAAGCCGTCTTCAATTTCATCGTCGTCCGCAATCATGGCAACGACGTCGACGCTGTCCAAGGTTTCCGGTGAAGAGGCTTCGTAGTGCTCCAGGATGTGCCACAGTGCTGGAAGAGCGGAGGCGTCCGCGAGTAGCAACTGTGACTTCTTAGGGGCCTGCCACCGTGCTTGCCCGGTATAAAGTCCAGCGGTATCCCCGGGTTGGGCCTTAAGGATCCACCGCGAGCCCGGGCCATTATCGCCATGGGTCACCACATCGACATCGATGGTGCAGGTTTTATGGTTGAGCCTGCGAATTGTGTACCACCGCAATGCCGGGCGGACGTCGTCGGGCAATCCAGTGGCGGCGGCGCGCACATTGGCATCCTCTACTGGGAAGGGGAAAAACTCCTGCCCGTCCTGGGGCATGAGGAGGCCAAAATACTCATCAGGCCCGGCTAGGGGGTAGGAGCCGAAGGCGGGCGAGTGAAAAGTAAGGCGGTGCAGCCGCGGCTTGAGGCGGGTGTTCCCCGTGAGGGTGACGGGTAATAAGCGGTGATTCGTCAAAGGAATTGTTCCTAGGTATAAGGGAAATTTGAATCCATGATAAAGCAGAGGTTAGGCTAGCCTCAAATAGGTTAGGGGTGCGAACGCTTGTCCGCTCGTTCCCATTGAAGGAAAGGTTTATTCCATGGTTGCTATCCATCGGCGCGCGAAAGCCGTGCTCGCGATTGTCTCGGCGGCAGCGATTGCTCTGACGGGGTGCTCGCGCGGAAGCGGCGAGGACAACGGCGCTGCAGGCAGTGCTGAGGAGGTGCGGGTTGCCAGCCTGGGGCTGGGTGACGCCGATACCGTACTCGCACTCGGAATCACTCCCGTTGCTGTGGCGCCGTGGGGTTCGCAAGGCGACGGCGATGGCTCCGGAGTTGGCCCGTGGGCGAAGGAGCTTTTGGGAGATGCACAGCCCGAGGTCATCTATAACACCGCTTCCGGTTTCACGGCCGAGGTTCTTGAACAGGTCACTGCCTCGGATCCCACGCAGATCATCGCCGTGAACCAGGCAGTGGACCAGGAGGCAAAGAAATCCCTCGAGGATATCGCCCCGCTGACCGTGAAGCCAGAAGGTTTCGAGGACTGGCAGATCCCCTGGGAGGAGCAGGTCAAGACCATCGCCGCTGCTGTGGATAAGGAAGAGGAGGGCGAGAAGCTCATTGACCAAGCGGAGGACGCCTTTGAGCAGTTCAGGGACTCCCACCCGGAGCTGGAGGGCAGGCGAGCAGCCATCGTCATGCCCTATGACGGGAAGCTGGGTCTCTACACGGCAGAAGACGGCCGCGGCCAGTTCATTGAGAACCTGGGCTTTGAGATCCCACAGGAACTGCAGGGCGATGGTTCCAGCTTCTTCGTGGACTACGCACCAGAAAACTACTCCCAGCTCAACGACGTGGACTACCTGTTCGTCTTGGACTACAACGGCGCGGCCGATGAGCTGAAGAAGGATTCCACGTTCCAAGGCCTAGACGTTGTTAAGGATGGTCGCGTTCGCTACCTGGACACGGACACCGGTAATGCGATGAGCATGCCGAACCCGCTGACTATTCCGTGGGCCGTCGACAAGTTCGAAGAGAAGCTCTAAGTGCTCGCGCTACCGAGGAAGGCTGACGCTATCCACGGTGCTGCGGGTGCGCGCCACGGTGGCACGGCAGTCGCGCTGGATTCGAGGGGGAGAAGCCGTGCACTGCTCACCATGGCCCTAGTGGTGTCGACCCTCCTCCTTCTACTGTGCTCATTGGCGGTGGGCTCGAGGGCTATCCCGTTGCCTGATCTGTTTTCTGCCCTCCTCCGCGGAGGCGAAGCAGATATCGAGAACATCCTGTGGGATTTGCGTATCCCCCGCACCTTCGTGGCCTACTTCGCGGGCGCAGCAATCGCGGTATCGGGTGCTATCGCTCAGTCCTGGACTAGAAACCCCCTGGCCGATCCGGGCTTCATTGGTATCACTGCGGGAGCCTCGTTCCTGGTTGCCCTCGGCACGGCGCTAGGTATCGCCACCTCAACCGGGATGCGGACCGCGCTCGCCCTCGTAGGCGCCGGCCTGGCCACAGCATTAGTGCTGGGTGTATCCCGGCGGTTTCAGGATCCCCTGACGCTGGTCCTAGTGGGCGCAGGAGTTGCTGCTGCCTTGAGTTCTGGCGCCATGCTGATCGGCCTGTACTCCACGGATGTCCTCGACAGCATGCGCCGGTGGACCATCGGCTCTACGTTTGGGCGGGGACCAGAGGATGTCGCCATCGCAGGTGCCGGATTGCTCATCGGGTTTATCATCGCCGCACGCGTGGCGCGACCGCTCGATCTTCTGGCAATGGGGGAGGAATCCTCGGTTGCTCTAGGCGGTTCTCCCACGCTGGCGCGGCGCGGCGCTGCCTTGAGCATCGTTGTTCTAGCAGGATGCGCAACTGCGGCAACAGGTCCCATTGCCTTCGTCGGGTTTGCCATCCCCCATCTGCTGCGACGGTTCACAGGGCCAGAAGTTACCGCGATGATTGCTCCTGCCGCGTTGCTCGGTGGTTGCTCCGTACTCGCTGCAGATATTCTGGGCCGCCTCATCGCGGGCCCCTCTGAGCTGGAGATGTCCATCGTCTTGGCCTTTGTTGGCGCACCATTCCTCATCTGGGCCGTACACCGTGGGGAGCACAAGCTATGAGCGGGCGGGTGAAGGGGGACGTCGCCAAGCAACTGCGTTCCCAAGAGCGGCAGCGCCGGACGTGGATATGGGCGGCGACCTGCTTCTTTGTTCTGGTCGCGGCAAGCTCCTATGTCCTCCTGCTGGGGCAGGGCCCTGTGGCCTTGAGCCCGGGGCGGGTCCTGGAGATTCTCAACGGCGGGGGAAGCCGCAGCGAAATCCGCGTTGTCTGGGACCTGCGCATGCCGGTAGCTCTAGCGACCCTCATCGTGGGTGCCGCGCTCGGACTGGCGGGGTCGTGGACGCAATCAATGTCGCGTAATCCGCTGGCCTCGCCCGACATTCTTGGCGTGACTGGTGGCGCGTCCGTCATGGTGGTCCTCGGAACGGTGTTCTCTCGGCCGCTGCTTGCCGACGGGCTCTCCATGTTCTGGTGGCGGGCCGGGCTCGCGCTGTTGGGCGCCGTGCTGGCGGCCATCCTGCTGGTGGCGCTTGGGGGAATCGGCACGAGCAACCGCATCGTCATCGTTGGAATCGCGCTCTCCCTGCTGTTCCAAGCACTGGTGGCGTATCTCTTGCGCGCAGCCGAGCTCCTCCGCGCGGCGCAATCGCAGCTGTGGCTGGCGGGAACCACGGGTTTTGTGCGGATGGAGGTCATTGTTCCACTGCTCGTAGGGTTGACTCCTTTCGTGGTGCTTGGCCTGTGGTGTGCTCGGGAGCTACCACTCCTTGCGCACGATGATTTCTCGGCCCTATCCCTCGGGGTCAACATCACGCGAACACGCGCGCTGCTGCTGGTGGCAGCAACGGGCATCTGCGCGGTGACCGTATCCGTGGCCGGCCCCATTGGCTTCATCGCGCTTCTCGCCCCGCATGTGGGGCGCATTGTTGCCCGGACGCCCACGCCTGTGCCGCTGGTTTCGTGTGCTGCTGGCGCCGCCTTGTTGAGCGCGTGCGCTGTCATTGCTGGAGCGCTGCCGATGGACGCTCCAGTGGGTGCGGTTTCCTCCATCATTGGAGGGTGCGCCCTGGTCATTTTGGTGTGGAATGCCGCGCGGCGGAGAGGATAAAAGCTTGTGAAAGACAGAGAAATTACGGCCACCGGTATTCATGCCGGCTATAAGGACGGGGAAGACATCCTGTCGGGCGTTGACTTGCTGGCCCGCCCGGGTGAAATCACCACGCTCATTGGGCCGAATGGTTGCGGCAAGTCCACGTTGCTGAAGACCTTGTCTAAAATTCTTCGCCCGCGGCAGGGGAGAGTACACATCGGCGAGCTAGACGTGCACGCCATGAGCCCGAAGGAAGCTGCTGCCCACGTGGCGCTCCTTCCACAACAGCCGACGGCGCCGGATGGGCTGCGGGTAGGCGAGCTCGTGGCACGCGGCCGCTACCCGCACCTGGGCCGCGGTCGGGGCCTGTCCGCAAAGGACCGCGATATCATCGCGCAGGCCTGCGTGGAGACTGGCATTACTGACTTCATCGACCGTGACATCGCGGCGCTCTCGGGCGGCCAGCGCCAGCGGGTCTGGCTCGCGCTGGCCTTGGCGCAGGACACGCCGGTGCTGCTTCTCGACGAACCCACGACCTTCCTCGATCCTGCCCATGCCATCAGCGTTTTGCAGCTCGTGCGCAAGCAAGCCGACGCGGGGAAGACAGTCGTCGTCGTGTTGCACGATCTCATGCTGGCCGGGCAGTACTCCGACACCATGGTGGTCATGAACAACGGCGAGGTTATCGCGCAGGGAACACCCCGCCAGGCGTTGCGGAAAGACGTGCTGGCAGCCGCCTATGGCATTGACGTCGAGATCTGGGACGACCCGCGCAGCGACGCCCCCGTCATCGTTCCGCGTGGGGTGCTCAGTGACTAGACATGCTCATGCACGAGCCCGAGTCGACAGCTCCAACAGGAGCGATTTGGAGTTGTGGTAGGTCGGGTTGTAACGTACCTAGCGAAGTTTGAACGGCCCGCTGAGGCCGAGTCAAAGTTCACCGAAGACCGTCGGTCATCCGGACATCCGGATCGAAGGTTCCTCATCCTAGAGGGCGGCCCACGCAGGAGACACTTTGCGAATGAGCGCGGATTTCCGCGCGCGCCCTGTGCTCTTGCACGGGGCTTTTGTTATTTCGGTTGTCCATCGGGCAAGCGGAGTAGGGAAGGCCCCGGCGGAAAACACAAGAGATGTTTCGAAAGGAGGCGAAGTAGAAAATGGCAAACCCGAAGAACACCGCAGACCTGGCGGCACTGAAGGAGAAGCTCGAGGGTGCAAACTCCATCGTGCTTACCGAGTACCGTGGCCTGACCGTGGGTCAGCTCCAGGAGCTGCGTAACAATCTCGGCTTTGACGTTGAGTACTCCGTCGCCAAGAACACCCTTTTCAAGATCGCTGCCAACGAAGCTGGCATCGAGGGTCTTGACGAGCACCTGACTGGCCCGACCGCTATTGCGTTCATCAAGGGCGAGGCAGTGGACGCTGCGAAGGTCATCACCAAGTTCGCTGATGACAACAAGGCACTCGTTATCAAGGGTGGCTACATGGACGGCAACGCTCTGTCTGCCGACCAGGTTGAGGCCATCGCCAAGCTGGACAACCGCGAGACCACCCTCGCAAAGCTGGCTGGCGCCATGAAGGGTTCTATGGCAAAGGCTGCCGCCGTATTCAACGCTCCTGCAACCAAGATGGTCCGCACCGCTGCGGCCCTGCAGGACAAGAAGGCTGCGGAAGCTTAAGACGCCAACTACAGGCGCACAACTTAAACACACACACTTATCTGGCTGCCTAGCGCGGCCAGGAACAATGAGAAAGGATGCCAATCATGGCTAAGCTCACCAAGGACGAGCTCATTGAAGCTTTCAAGGAAATGACCCTCATCGAGCTCTCCGAGTTCGTTAAGGAATTCGAGGAGGTCTTCGACGTTGAGGCCGCCGCTCCGGTTGCTGCCGTTGCTGCTGGTGCCCCGGCTGCCGGCGGTGCCGCTGAGGAAGAGAAGACCGAGTTCGACGTCGTTCTGACCGACGCTGGCGCTAAGAAGATCGGCGTTATTAAGGCTGTCCGCGAGATCGTCTCCGGCCTGGGCCTGAAGGAAGCTAAGGAGCTCGTTGAGGGTGCTCCGAAGGCTATCCTCGAGGGTGCTTCCAAGGATGACGCTGAGGCTGCTAAGGCTAAGCTCGAAGAGGCTGGCGCTTCCGTCGAGCTCAAGTAATTCACCTGAATTACTCAGCTTTCCCGCGCAGCACACTCGCTGCGCACCAACAACCCCGTTCCGCTTGTGGCGGTGCGGGGTTGTTCCCGTTTTGATGGGGATGGGCTGTAGAATGAGCCACCATGCTGCCCAAGTCCCGCATCTTCTCCGTCCTCCTGCTTGGCCTCGGCGTTGCGCTGCTCGCTGCCGGCTTGGCGGCGTCGAGCTTCTTGAGCTTTAGTCCGCGCCTGCCGCTGGATATCAAGGACACCACGTGGACGATGCAGGATGAGAACGCCACCGCGCAAGCGCTGTCCGCGGAGGGTGCTTCGCAGTACGAGGGGCCGATGACCTATCAGCTCAACATGGACATCCAGGATCCGGCGGACAAGGAGACCGCAACGCTGCGAGTGGGGGAGTCCGCCATCCGCGGCGGCACGGGCAACGTGGAGGACTTGAGCTTTGCGCGTGTGTGGAATTATCCCGTCGATCGCCTCAGCGGTGAGGCCACGGGCCCGGCGGCGCTCTCCCACACCATGGGCTCGCCCACGGCGGAGGTTCCCGTCGAAGGCTACTGGCTGAAGCTGCCTGCCGATGCCGAGCAGACCACCTACCCGGTCTTTGACCCTGTGCTGCGTAAGGCAGCAGACGCCGTCTTCGAGGAATCTCTCGACATCGATGGCCGCACGGTCTACCGCTACCGCCAGGAGATTGAGCCCACCAACGTGGCTACCCTCTACGCAGGTAACACGACCACCACCCTGAGCAACGAGGATGGCTCCACTGAACAGGGCTACCTCTTCCACGCCGCAACGCGGGATCTTTACGTGGACCAGGCCACCGGACTGGTCGTGGGCATGGGCATTGATGTGCGGGACTACTGGGCTGACCGTGAAGGCAACGAGCGTGAGGTGCAGTTCGCGTTTCAAGGCGCTACCGATGAGGAAGCCCGCGCGGAGTTGCTCCAGCAAGCAGAGCGCTTCCCGCGGAGTGCTGTGGGGCAGTGGCTGCGCTGGGGTGGCGTCGGAGTCGGCGCGCTTCTGGTGCTGCTCGGAGCGCTGGGAGCTTTCCGTCGTCCCACGAGCCGTCACGCCCGCTAGCCGCGCGTGCTAGAGGCCCGCGCGAGCGGATCTGTGTAGCGACACGCCAATAGCGCGTTTCGCCTTTACAAGGCCGCCATTATGCTATAGGCTATTTCGTTGCGCTGGAATCTGGATCTTTAGTGCACATTTAGCCTTTCGAGCGGTGATGGTAAAACCGACTTGACAAGGTGATTTTGTGCATTCTAAACCCAGTCATTCCACAGCAGACCGAATGCTAAATCTACCAGCGGTTTTGCACCTCACCGGCCAGGGTGGGGCCGCAATCCGCCAGAGGTACTGGAAGGACCCATCTTGGCAGTCTCCCGCCAGACCAAGTCAGTGGCCAACATCCCTGGAGCCCCGAAGCGATACTCCTTCGCTAAAATCAGCGAGCCTATCGCTGTCCCGGGTCTCCTCGATCTACAACTCGATTCTTACGCGTGGCTCATCGGCACCCCCGAGTGGCGCGAGCGCGAGCAGGCAGAGCGCGGCGAAGACGCACGCGTGACGAGCGGCCTTGAGGATATCCTCGAGGAGCTTTCTCCGATCCAGGATTACTCGGGCAACATGTCCCTGTCCCTGTCGGAGCCTCGCTTCGAGCCGGTGAAGAACACCGTGGACGAGTGCAAAGAGAAGGACATCAACTACTCGGCGCCACTGTACGTCACCGCAGAATTCATCAATAACGACACCCAGGAAATTAAGTCCCAGACCGTCTTCATCGGCGATTTCCCGATGATGACCGAGAAGGGCACCTTCATCGTCAACGGCACCGAGCGCGTTATCGTCTCGCAGCTCGTGCGTTCCCCGGGTGTCTACTTCGACCAGACCATCGACAAGTCCACCGAGCGCCCGCTGCACTCCGTGAAGGTCATTCCTTCCCGCGGTGCATGGTTGGAGTTTGACGTCGACAAGCGCGACACCGTTGGCGTTCGTATCGACCGCAAGCGCCGCCAGCCGGTGACCGTGCTGCTCAAGGCCCTGGGTTGGTCCGAGGAGCAGATCAAGGAGCGCTTCGGCTTCTCCGAGCTCATGATGTCCACGCTCGAGTCCGATGGCGTGGCCAACACCGATGAGGCTCTGCTGGAGATCTACCGCAAGCAGCGCCCGGGCGAGCAGCCCACGCGCGACCTCGCGCAGGCACTGCTGGATAACTCCTTCTTCCGCGCCAAGCGCTATGACCTGGCCAAGGTGGGCCGCTACAAGGTCAACCGCAAGCTCGGCCTAGGCGGAGACCACGATGGTCTGATGACCCTGACCGAGGAAGACATTGCCGTCACCCTCGAGTACCTCGTGCGCCTGCACGCCGGCGAGCGTGAGATGAAGGCCCCGAACGGTGAGATGATCTCCATCCACACCGACGACATCGACCACTTTGGTAACCGTCGTCTGCGCACCGTCGGCGAGCTCATCCAGAACCAGGTCCGCGTGGGCCTGTCCCGCATGGAGCGCGTCGTCCGCGAGCGCATGACCACCCAGGACGCGGAGTCGATTACCCCGACCTCCCTGATCAACGTTCGCCCGGTTTCTGCTGCCATCCGCGAGTTCTTCGGTACCTCCCAGCTCTCGCAGTTCATGGACCAGAACAACTCCCTGTCCGGCCTGACCCACAAGCGCCGCCTGTCTGCGCTGGGCCCGGGCGGTCTGTCCCGTGAGCGCGCCGGCATTGAGGTGCGAGACGTTCACGCTTCGCACTACGGCCGCATGTGCCCGATTGAAACGCCGGAAGGCCCGAACATTGGCCTGATCGGCTCGCTGGCTTCCTACGCTCGCGTGAACGCTTTCGGCTTCATCGAGACCCCGTACCGCAAGGTTGTGGACGGCAAGGTGACCGACCAGGTGGAGTACCTCACCGCCGATGAAGAGGATCGCTACGCCATCGCGCAGGCCGAGGTGGAGAAGGATGCCGACGGCACCCTGACCGGCGACCGCATCGAGGTCCGCCTCAAGGACGGCGATATCGGCGTGACCGACGCTGCCGGCGTTGACTACGTCGACGTTTCCCCGCGCCAGATGGTCTCCGTGGCAACCGCCATGATTCCGTTCCTCGAGCACGACGATGCTAACCGTGCCCTCATGGGTGCGAACATGCAGCGCCAGGCCGTGCCGCTGGTGCGCTCCGAGGCCCCGTACGTGGGCACCGGTATGGAGCAGCGTGCTGCCTACGATGCTGGTGACCTCATCATCACCCCGAAGGCGGGCGTGGTGGAGAACGTCACCGCGGACCTCATCACCATCATGGATGACGAGGGCCAGCGCGATACCTACATGCTGCGCAAGTTCGAGCGCACCAACCAGAACACCAACTACAACCAGACCCCGTTGGTCTCCCTGGGTGACCGTGTGGAGGCAGGCCAGGTGCTTGCCGACGGCCCCGGTACCCACAACGGTGAGATGTCCCTCGGCCGCAACCTGCTGGTTGCCTTCATGCCGTGGGAAGGTCACAACTACGAGGACGCCATCATCCTCAACCAGCGCATCGTGGAGGAAGACATCCTCACCTCGATCCACATCGAGGAGCACGAGATCGATGCTCGCGATACCAAGCTGGGCCCAGAGGAGATCACCCGTGAGATCCCGAACGTCTCCGATGACGTTCTGCGTGACCTCGACGAGCGCGGCATCGTCCGCATTGGTGCCGACGTCCGCGCGGGCGACATCCTCGTCGGTAAGGTCACCCCGAAGGGTGAGACCGAGCTGACCCCGGAGGAGCGCCTGCTGCGCGCCATCTTCGGTGAGAAGGCCCGCGAGGTCCGCGATACCTCCATGAAGGTGCCGCACGGTGAGACCGGTAAGGTCATCGGCGTCTCCCGCTTCTCCCGCGAGGATGATGACGACCTGGCCCCGGGCGTCAACGAGATGATCCGCGTCTACGTGGCTCAGAAGCGCAAGATCCAGGATGGCGATAAGCTCGCCGGCCGCCACGGTAACAAGGGCGTTGTGGGCAAGATTCTCCCGCCGGAGGATATGCCCTTCATGGAGGATGGCACCCCGGTGGACATCATCCTTAACACCCACGGTGTGCCGCGTCGTATGAACATCGGCCAGGTTCTCGAGGTTCACCTCGGCTGGCTGGCACACGCTGGTTGGAAGATCGACACCGAGGATCCGGCCAACGCCGAGCTGCTCAAGACCCTGCCGGAAGAGCTTTACGACGTCCCGCCGGAGTCCCTCACCGCAACCCCGGTCTTCGACGGTGCTACCAACGAGGAGATTTCTCGCCTGCTGGCTTCCTCCAAGCCGAACCGCGATGGCGACGTCATGGTGGATGAGCACGGTAAGGCCCGCCTCTTCGACGGCCGCTCCGGTGAGCCGTACATGTACCCGGTTTCCGTCGGTTACATGTACATGCTCAAGCTGCACCACCTCGTCGACGAGAAGATCCACGCCCGCTCCACCGGTCCGTACTCCATGATTACCCAGCAGCCGCTGGGTGGTAAGGCACAGTTCGGTGGCCAGCGCTTCGGTGAGATGGAGGTGTGGGCAATGCAGGCATACGGCGCTGCCTACACCCTGCAGGAGCTGTTGACCATCAAGTCCGATGACGTGGTCGGCCGCGTCAAGGTCTACGAGGCCATTGTCAAGGGTGACAACATCCCGGATCCGGGCATCCCGGAGTCCTTCAAGGTCCTCCTCAAGGAGCTGCAGTCCCTCTGCCTGAACGTGGAGGTTCTCTCCACTGACGGCACCCCGATGGAACTGTCTGGCTCCGACGATGATGACATGGACGGCGCTCCGTCCTTGGGCATTAACCTGTCCCGCGACGAGCGCTCCGACGCAGACATCGCCTAGCTTCTTGGTCCGCCGCTTATCAAGGCGGCGGGCATAACGAAACACCACCTACATACAAAGCCATCAACTTCCCCCCTGACGGGGGATGAAAGGGAGACATTACGTGTTTGACGTAAATCTCTTCGACGAGCTCCGCATCGGGCTGGCCACCGCAGAGGACATCCGTCGCTGGTCCAAGGGCGAGGTCAAGAAACCCGAAACCATTAACTACCGCACCCTTAAGCCGGAGAAGGACGGCCTCTTCTGTGAGCGCATCTTCGGCCCGACCCGTGACTGGGAGTGCGCCTGCGGTAAGTACAAGCGCGTGCGCTACAAGGGCATCATCTGTGAGCGCTGTGGCGTCGAGGTGACCAAGTCCAAGGTGCGCCGTGAGCGCATGGGCCACATCGAGCTGGCCGCGCCGGTTACCCACATCTGGTACTTCAAGGGCGTTCCTTCCCGCCTGGGCTACCTGCTGGACCTGGCTCCGAAGGATCTTGAGCGCATCATTTACTTCGCCGCCAACATCATCACCTCCGTTGACGAGGAAGCTCGCCACAATGACCAGTCCACTCTGGAAGCAGAAATGCTGCTGGAGAAGAAGGACGTGGAGGATGACGTCGAGGCAGAGATCGCTGAGCGCGCTGCCAAGCTCGAGCAGGATCTGGCCGAGCTGGAGGCTGCCGGCGCTAAGGCCGACGCCCGCCGCAAGGTCCAGAACGCTGCCGATAAGGAGATGCAGCACATCCGCGAGCGCGGTGAGCGCGAGGTCGCTCGCCTCGACGAAATCTGGAACACCTTCATCAAGCTGGCTCCGAAGCAGATGATCATCGATGAGACCATCTACGAAGAGTTGGTTGACCGCTACGAGGATTACTTCACCGGCGGCATGGGTGCAGAGGCTATTCAGACCCTCATCCGCAACTTCGACCTCGAGGCTGAGGCCGAGGAGCTCAAGGAGATCATCAACAACGGCAAGGGCCAGAAGAAGATGCGTGCCCTCAAGCGCCTGAAGGTTGTTGCAGCCTTCCTGCGCTCGGGCAACGACCCGGCCGGCATGGTCCTGGATGCTATCCCGGTGATCCCGCCGGAGCTGCGCCCGATGGTGCAGCTGGACGGTGGCCGCTTCGCCACCTCCGACCTCAACGACCTCTACCGTCGCGTGATCAACCGCAACAACCGCCTCAAGCGCATGATCGACCTCGGTGCTCCCGAGATCATCGTGAACAACGAGAAGCGCATGCTGCAGGAATCCGTCGACGCCCTCTTCGACAACGGCCGCCGCGGCCGTCCGGTCACCGGCCCGGGCAACCGCCCGCTGAAGTCCCTGTCTGACCTGCTCAAGGGTAAGCAGGGCCGCTTCCGCCAGAACCTGCTGGGTAAGCGCGTGGACTACTCCGGCCGTTCCGTGATTATCGTCGGCCCGCAGCTCAAGCTGCACGAGTGTGGTCTGCCGAAGCTCATGGCTCTGGAGCTGTTCAAGCCCTTCGTCATGAAGCGCCTGGTAGAAAACGACTACGCGCAGAACATCAAGTCCGCTAAGCGCATGGTGGAGCGCCAGCGCCCTGAGGTGTGGGACGTCCTCGAAGAGGCCATTTCCGAGCACCCGGTGATGCTGAACCGTGCACCTACCCTGCACCGCCTGGGTATCCAGGCCTTCGAGCCGAAGCTGGTCGAAGGTAAGGCCATCCAGCTGCACCCGCTGGCCTGTGAGGCTTTCAACGCTGACTTCGACGGTGACCAGATGGCAGTCCACCTGCCGCTGTCCGCCGAGGCACAGGCTGAGGCCCGCGTGCTGATGCTGGCTTCCAACAACATTCTGTCTCCGGCCTCCGGTAAGCCGTTGGCTATGCCGCGTCTGGATATGGTTACCGGCCTGTACTACCTCACCATGGACAAGGGCGAGGACGAGATCGGCGGCGCGGGAGCTTACGCTCCCGCAGACGAAAACGGACCGGCGCAGGGCGTGTACTCCTCCTACGCGGAGGCCATCATGGCCCGTGACCGCGGCGTTCTGGGCCTGCAGGCCCCGATCAAGGTGCGCATCTCCCACCTGCGTCCGCCATCAGACATCGAGGCAGAGCAGTTCCCGGATGGTTGGCAGAAGGGCCAGGCATGGCTCGCTGAGACCACCCTGGGCCGCATCATGTTCAACGACCTGCTGCCGTGGAACTACCCGTACCTCGAGGGCGTCATGGTCCGTAAGGGCGGCTCCGCTAACAAGATGCTGCTCGGTGATGTCATTAATGACCTCGCCGCGAAGTACCCGATGATCACCGTTGCCCAGGTTCTGGACAAGATGAAGGACGCTGGCTTCTACTGGGCTACCCGTTCCGGCGTGACCATCACCATGGATGACGTGCTGGTCCTCCCGAACAAGCACGAGGTGCTCGAGTCCTACGAGAAGGAAGCCGAGCGCATCGAGCGTAAGTACTGGGAGCAGGGTGCTCTTACTGAGCGCGAGCGTTACGACCGCCTGGTTGAGCTGTGGAAGGACGCCACGGACACCGTGGGTAACGCCGTCGAGGAGCTGTACCCCGACGACAACCCGATTCCGATGATCGTGAAGTCCGGTGCTGCCGGTAACATGCGTCAGATCTGGACCCTGGCCGGCATGAAGGGCATGGTTGTGAACTCCAAGGGTGACTACATCACCCGTCCGATTAAGACCTCCTTCCGTGAAGGCCTGTCGGTTCTGGAGTACTTCAACAACTCGCACGGTTCCCGTAAGGGCCTGGCGGATACCGCTCTGCGTACCGCTGACTCCGGCTACCTCACCCGTCGTCTGGTGGACGTGGCGCAGGACGTCATCGTCCGCGAGGAGGACTGTGGCACCCGTCAGGGCGTGCGCGTCCCGCTCGGCGTCGAGGTTGCCCCTGGCTCCTACGACCTGCACGAGCTGTGGGAAACCTCCGCATCCGGCCGCGTCGTGGCTAACGACGTCAAGGATGAAAACGGTGAGGTTATCGCCGAGGCCGGCGCCGACCTGACTGAGGAGCTCAGCCGCAAGATCGTCAATGCTGGCGTTCTGGAGATCAAGGTCCGCTCCGTGCTGACCTGCCAGACCCCGGCTGGTGTCTGTGCCAAGTGCTACGGCAAGTCCATGGCCTCCGGCAAGCTCGTCGATATCGGCGAGGCAGTCGGCATCGTGGCCGCACAGTCCATTGGTGAGCCGGGTACCCAGCTGACCATGCGTACCTTCCACCAGGGTGGTGTCGGTGGCGATATTACCGGCGGTCTGCCGCGTGTTCAGGAGCTCTTCGAGGCCCGTAACCCGAAGAACCGCGCTCCTATCGCTTCCGTCGACGGCACCGTGTCCCTGTCCGATGAGGGCAACTTCTGGACGCTGACCATCACTCCCGATGACGGTTCCGACAATGTTGTCTACGAGAAGCTGTCGAAGCGCCAGGGCCTGGCTCAGGTCCGCCGCCCGATGGAGTCCAACCCGGACGCCATGATCGAGCGCTCGCTTCGCGACGGTGACCACGTCACCACCGGTGACCGCCTCATGCGCGGTGCGGCTGACCCGCACGACGTGCTGGAGGTCCTCGGCCGCCGCGGTGTGGAGAAGCACCTCATCGACGAGGTTCAGGCCGTCTACCGTGCACAGGGTGTGGCCATCCACGACAAGCACATCGAGATCATCATCCGTCAGATGCTGCGTCGCGGTACCGTCATTGACGCTGGTACCACCGACCTGCTGCCGGGCAACCTCATTGACCTCTCTGAGGCCAAGCAGGTCAACGCCGCTCAGGTTGCTGAGGGCGGCCAGCCGGCACAGCTGCGCAGTGAGATCATGGGTATCACCAAGGCCTCGCTGGCTACGGAGTCCTGGCTGTCTGCGGCCTCCTTCCAGGAGACCACGCGTGTGCTTACCGACGCCGCCATCAACAAGCGCTCCGATCAGCTCATTGGTCTGAAGGAGAACGTCATCATCGGTAAGCTGATCCCGGCCGGTACGGGTATTTCCCGCTACCGCAACATCAGCGTGAAGCCGACTGAGGCCGCACGCAATGCTGCGTACTCCATCCCGACCTACGGTGATTCCATCTACGGCGACGATGGCTTCGGTGAGTTCACCGGCGCTTCCGTCCCGCTGGAAGAGGACTACACCTTCTAGGACCTAGTCCTTAGCCCCTTAACGGCAAAGGGAAACCAAGACCCGCACTTCACCCACCACACTGGTGGGGAAGAGGTGCGGGTCTTTGTTTGCGTGCAACTCTATTTGGCTTTGCTTAGAATAGTGCCTACGACGCAGTAGACCCCCGCACTCCTGTCAAGAAGGGCCTAACCTATGACCCACGCCAACAAGAGCCTCAAGGATACGAATTCATCCACGACTGTGATTGCAGAAAAGACAAAGGCGTGGACTGGTATTGACGCCCTCGTGGTCTTGGGTTTCGCCCTCATGGGTGCATTGTTGCTGTGGGGCAAAGCCGCTGTCTTTCACCGAGCGGCGACGGGGGAGGGCATTCCCCTCGGTTGGAACAACCTTATGGCTCTGCTCTCTGCGTTATGGGTGCTGCAGTTCATGGGAGCCCTGTGCGCGGCCTTGACCACCCGCAAGCCGGGTGCGGCGTTCGTGGGGTATGTCATGACCGTCATTTTGTGCCGTGCGCTGGTTGGGAGCTTTGAGCAGCTGAGCTGGCCAACAATCCTCCTCACCGCCCTGGCGATGGAGGCAGCCTTTCTCGCCTTCAAATACAAGCGCTTCACCATTCTTACCGGCGCACTGTCCGGCGCTGCCGCGGTGGTCGTTACCGGAATCGCAACCTTCACCACCCACGACCTCGCTCCAGGGACTGCCGCGCTCCAATTCCGCGCCGAAGTCATTCAGCTACTCGTCACCGTTGTGACCGTGGCGCCGGTGTCCTACCTTCTTGCCATGGCGGTGCGGTCGGCGTTCTATAAAATTTCTTAGATTCAACCTCAGGTTGATACCCCCGTCAAGCCCTCTCCATGGGGACCTTGATGGGGGTAACTTTTGTGCGGCCCAAATTACGAACCTAAATAAACCTGTGAACGTTATGAACATGGGAACCGACTGTGGCCTGCAGCTTTACAGAGTTCTACCTACGGAAACTCCGTGACATGCATGGACACCGTTAACCGCCGACGAAATTAGCCCTTGCGGAGAGTGGCGGGGGGGGGGGG
>NZ_KV794845.1:0-1752 GCF_001808885.1 Corynebacterium sp. HMSC074E01 | reverse complement strand
GGGGGGGGGGGGGGGGGGGGGGGGGGGGGTAACGTCTCAGCTTGAGTCCAGTCTGCCTTCAGGAACGCTTAAGAGGCTTCGAAATCTGACCTAGGGCAGCAGTTGACCCATTCCCTAATTGTTCTCATGAAAGGATTCTTCATGAATTTGAAGAGTTTCAACGGTTCCGCTCGTCGTCGCGGTACGACGATTGCAGCCGCCGCGCTCTCTGTCGCGATGGTTGCGCCCTTCGTTCACCCAATCGCATCCCCACAGGCCGCAGCAGTGGCTCAGGCTCAGGAGTCTACCGCGCCTGCTTCCAACAACAATGCGATTGAGGCAGATGCCATTGCGAACGGGTACATTGGTTCTGCCACCGACATGACAAATGCAAAGTCAACGTTGTCTGGTCGCGCCTACATTGATGATGGCTCCGGATTCAGCCCGACCGATGCTGGCAACCTCCCGGTTCCGGAAGGAACCACTGTTTACATGCAGTGGATTGATACGGATGGTGCGGTTTCCCCGGTATACTCTGCTAAGACCTCCGATCAGCTGAGCAGTGACAAGACCTCTCAGGCGGGACCGGGTGCGTATGCATTCGATCTGCGCGAGCCGTGGACGGACGCGCACGGTAAAGAGCACACCTATACTGCTAGTAATAACCAGCGTTACAGGCTTTGGATCAACCCCTTCACTGATGAGCGCAACGGTGCGACAGTTGTTCCTTTCCGGCAAGTTGGTGGATTCTTCCCTGGCGCATTCAGGAACTCTGCCGGAGCATCACAGCAGGGCGCATTTAACCTTATCGGTACAAATATGCAGCGTACGGCAGTGCTCATGCAGAATGAGGGGGATACCTCTTATATGCATAAGCCAAAGGCGGAGTGGGTAGAGGATACCGAGGAAACCCTGTCGAGCCAGGCAACCAACCTCAACATGAAGAACCATGTGGGTGGGCGTGTTTGGCTCGAGACCCGTGATATTCGCGTGGATGGGCCGGATATGACTGGTAGCGACGTTGCTGCTGCCGGTTACAACGTGGTGATGAGTGTTCTCACGCCAGAGGGCATCGGAGAATATGCGGCAAAGGTTGAGACTCTTCCGCTGGCGCAACAGCAGGCTGCCGCAAAGCAGCTGCTAGAGGAGCACCCAGAGTACATTGCAGAAACGGTAACCACCAAGGTTGGTGAGGATGGTTACTACTCTGTCAAGTTCTCGGATGGGAAGCTGACGAACGAGTCGAAGAAATACCTCTACGCCCATGTAGAGTCTCCAGATGGTAAGCCTATGATCGGCTACTCAGGTTGGCGTCTGCCTCTGTACCAGAGCCCAACGGCAAACGGCGGGCGTAACCCCAACCCAATTGCCGCACAAAACCTGGTTGCTAACCCAATGTGGTACAACGTGAATTTTGCACTGGTACCTAGGCATAACGTGTCACTGGATATCACCAACTATGACATGACTGAGAACCCTGCTCGCGCAGGCGACACGCCGGTTTTGGACGTCAAGGGGCCGTTCCCTGTAACTCCTAACAAGATCGTTTGGAAGAAGAACGGCAAAGAGTTCAAGACCTGTGAGGGCATCACTTCTGAGGCAGAGGCTAATAAGTGTGTATTTGTCGTTCCTGAGGACGCGGTTAAGGGCGATGTTTTCACTGCTGAGTTTGTCACCGGCGATGATACGGTGATTGCTGCTGACTCTTTCGTGGTAACGGATAAGCCTTATGCTGAAGAACTCGAGCCGAAGTATGAGGACACGAAGGTTGTT
>NZ_KV794844.1:125081-170861 GCF_001808885.1 Corynebacterium sp. HMSC074E01 | reverse complement strand
GACGTGTCTACTTTCCGGGGGTCAGGCCCCGTTTCTGCTTTAACAGATTTAGACGACACTTTAAGCCTTTCTACTTCGGACGAGATTCGGTCGCGGGTTGCACAGTGTTCCATACCCCGTGGATTGATGGATAAGGTGCCGGCTGCATGTCTTATACGTGAGGGGCAGGTCGTTTCGCGCGTGAAGGACGTTGATCATTCGTTGGTCTTCAGGGAGAACGCGGCGTCAGGGTGGGAAGAGGACGGCCTGAGCCACTTCTTCGCGGGCAAGACTGTAGATGTCCTTGAGCCCGGTAGTCGTGCGGCGCGGGTAAGACTCCGTGATGGCTTTAAGCGGATCGACTTGCTTCCTGTTGGCAACGAGTCAGTACGGCAGAGGCGCGTTGAATTAGCCACACATCCCCATCGCGCGGGCGCGTGGGAAGTCAGCAGGAAGTTCGCATTGGCGGCGCTGTCCTTCGTTCTTTTGTTTTTCGGGCCGGCGATTCGTGACCGCCTAGAACCAGTGATTGACCCCGTGGCTAAGCGTGTTCCGGACATGCATAGCCGGGGTGAGTTCTACGGCATGGTGTTTGAGTTCTTCCAGATTGACCATGTGATTGATTTCGTGGCGTCTCTGTTCAGTTCGATTGGCGCTGTCGTCATTCCGCTCGCAGGGTTGGTGGTGGCCTACGTTGCCGGCTGGAAGGGCGCGCGGGACACGGGCACCTGGTGGGAGGCGGCCGGGCGTGCCCTTGGAAATGAAAGCGAGCTTCCGGCCTTCGAAAGGTGAGACGAAGCCCTTAACGGTGGTTAAAGGTTCCTAATTACGGGCTCAAAAAATGGTGGGATTCAAGTGGTAGTTGAGAGGAGAATTCTCGGGGCCGTCCTGTTAAAGGATCGACAAAGGAAATGCGTGTTGCCGTCAGATGCATGGGAATCCGCATGTCTTCGGCCTCTGCCGGGAAAATCACCGGGTATATGGGATCACCAATAATGGGGATGCCTGCCTGAAGCATGTGTAGGCGGAGCTGATGGGTCTTTCCGGTATGTGGTTTGAGCGTGTATCGCGCCAACGCAGGAAGCGACCCATGCAGCATTTCGTAGGGGTTCTTATCTACCGGTTCCACGGCGGCTACTTCGGTGATGGCGTTGACCTCGCCCTCGACGATGCGCCCTTGTAGCTCCCCCGGGGTCTTCTCCATGCGGGAGCGCCAGATGGTGCCGGGGGAGACGTCGGCAAGCGGGGCGATGGCCTCGTAAGTTTTGGTGACGCGGCGCTCGGCGAACAGCGTTTGGTAGGCGCCCCGAACAGAGCGGTCCTTGGTGAAGACGAGGAGGCCGGAGGTGAGACGGTCTAGACGGTGCGCAGGCGAGAGGTCGTTGTTCCCGGTCTCCCGACGCAGGCGGACGGTGGCAGTCTCCGTGATGTGGCGGGCGCGAGGCATCGTGGCCATGAAGGGCGGCTTGTCGACGACCAGGAGGTGCTCGTCTTCGTGCAGGATTGGGATGCCGTAAGGGACGGGTTGCTCAGGAGCGGGTATGCGATAGAAGTACACCACCGCGTTGGTGGCGAGGATGCTGTCGGGGCGAAGAGGGGAACCATCTTGGCGCACAACTTCGTTGGCGTCGAATCGTGTCTGAAGAGCGGCCTCGTTGTCCTCGGGATGACGATGGCGCTGCGTGGTGATGAGATTGTGTACGAAGTCCCACGCGGTGATTGGTCCGTCGGGCACGCGAGCGTGGGTAGGGTTTAGCCCATCGCGGATAGGAAGTGGTGTTGCGCCACGCCTTTTTTGCGATATTCTTTTTTCCATGGATTTCAACTCTATTCTCGCGCCCGTCATCGATTTCTTTTCCAATGGTATCGGTGCCGTGATTCGTGACATTGTCGTGGCCGCCTACAATCTTCTTTTCCCTGCCAACGCAGATGCTGCGACCACCCCACAGGTCTAGTAATAGGTATTAGACTGGAAGTGTAAGCACTTCGAAAGGAAAGGTCATGGCAAAGGAAGACATTGTCGTCGTAGCCGTCGATGGTTCGGAAGCGTCGAAGAACGCCGTCCGCTGGGCTGCCAACACTGCGGTGAAGCGGGGTATCCCACTGCGTATCGCATCGAGTTATACGATGCCGCAGTTCCTCTACGCCGAAGGCATGGTCCCGCCGAAGGAGCTTTTTGATGACCTCCAGGCGGAAACCTTGCAGAAGATCGAGGAGGCCCGCGCCGAGGCCCACAAGGTTGCCCCGGATCTGAAGATTGGTCACACCGTGGCCGAGGGTTCCCCGATCGACATGCTGTTGGAGATGTCCAAGGACGTCACCATGATTGTGATGGGTTCTCGCGGTATGGGTGGTCTTTCTGGAATGGTCATGGGCTCGGTTTCTGCCTCCGTGGTCTCCCACGCCTCATGCCCGGTGGTCGTAGTCCGTGAGGATAACCACGTCACGGAGTCCACCAAGTATGGTCCTGTCGTCATCGGCGTCGATGGATCCGAGGTATCCCAGAAGGCGACGGATTACGCCTTCAAGGAAGCGGATGCCCGTGGCGCAGAGCTGATTGCCGTTCACACGTGGATGGATATGCAGGTGCAGGCTTCCCTGGCCGGCCTCTCCGCCGCACAGGCTGAGTGGGCTGAGGTGGAGAAGGAGCAGGCAGAGCTGCTGACTGAGCGCCTGGCTGAGTTCCAGGAGAAGTATCCGGATGTTCAGGTCAAGAAGGTTATCGCCCGTGACCGCCCGGTCCGTGCGCTGTCCGAGGCTTCCGAAGGTGCACAGCTGCTGGTTGTCGGTTCCCACGGCCGTGGTGGCTTCAAGGGCATGCTGCTTGGCTCCACCTCCCGCGCGCTGCTGCAGTCCGCACCGTGCCCGATGATGGTGGTACGTCCGGACTCGGAGTAACCATCGCATAACCCCGCTATAACGATTCGGACCCATCTATTGGATATATGGTGGGCCCGGGTCGTTTTGGTGTTTTAACGCGTACGGTGGGGGTACGTAGATAGAAGCTATTTACTGTTTAGAGAAGGAGTGAGTGACATGGGACTTGGTCTCGGTTTCTTTGGTTCGATTGTTGTTGGCATCATTGCGGGTTGGCTCGCAGAGAAGATTATGAAGCGTGACCAGGGGCTGTTCACTAACCTCATCGTTGGTGTTATCGGCGGCCTCATTGGTGGCGGTTTGCTGGCGCTCTTTAACAAGAGCGTTGGTGATAGCTGGTTCTTGATGATTATCACTGCGACCGTCGGCGCTTGTATCCTGCTGTGGATTGTGGGAGCCATTACGGGCCGCAAGAAATAATAATTCGCATACATACCGGTTTGTCTATATTGTATAGATGAACCGGTTTTGTCATGTAAGGAGAAGAAATGGCCGAAAAGAAGTCGCGACGCAATCGCCCGAGTCCGCGTAGCCGACTACTCGAATCCGCCACGCGGCTCTTTACCACCGAAGGTATTCGCGTCATCGGAATCGACCGCATTCTGCGCGAGGCAGATGTGGCAAAGGCTTCGCTCTATTCTCTTTTCGGCTCCAAGGATGCCCTCGTTATCGCATACGTCGAGGCCCTTGACGAGGAGTACCGCGCGGATTGGCAAAAACGCACCGAGGACGCCACCGACCCAGAGAGCAAGATCTTGGCTTTCTTTGACAAGGCCATCGAAGAGCAGCCAGCCATGGAGTTTCGCGGATCGCACTTCCTTAACGCGGCTGGCGAATACCCACGCCCAGAGACAGACGCCGAGCGGGGCATTGTGTCTGCTTGCGTAGAGCACCGCACGTGGATTCATTCCACCATCACGGCGCTGCTTAACACTAAGAATGGCTACCCCTCAGAGGAGCAGGCGAGCCAGATTCTTATCTTCCTTGATGGTGGCCTGGCCGGCGCGCGCCTGACCCGCGACGTTGCCCCGCTCGTTACCGCGAAGCAGCTGGCTATTCAGCTTCTGTCGGCGCCTCCGGCCGATTATTCGATTTAAGAATCTTTCGTGCCTCCGCCACAATCGCTGAGTGGCGTTTGCGGGCAGCAGCCACTTCTTCCTTGTGTTTGGGGTCTTCCTTAAGGCGCCGTTTAGCGGCCTTCTTCTCTTTTTTCTCTTCCTTATCCCGCCAGCGTCGAATGCTCTCGCGCCGTAGTTCGTGGACAGCTTCTGGTAGAGGATAACGGCGGCGCAGGATGAATTCATACACCAAGGTCTGTAGCAGGGTAAAGAGATAGGTGCAGCCCCAGTAGAAGATGATTGTCACGGGGATGGGGCCGTTCCAGGCCACTGACCACAACATCCAAGGGATCAGAATCACCATGAGTGCCATGAACCATAGCAGGCGGCGCGGTATTTTCTGATCGAAACGCGTGGTGAGGTAGCTGCGGTAGAGCGTGATCAGGGTGTTGAGGGATGTAAACACGAGCGCCGCCAGAAGCATCGGCAGGATCAAGTCGTGATGTTCGCGAGCGAAATCGGTCAGGGGGACCCCAAAAACTGTGGAGTTGCGGAATGAGGAGACGTCGTCAAGCGTGAGCATTCCTACTGGTTCATTCGTGGAACCGGAAACCCTAAGCACCACTTGGTAGAGCCCGA
Source organism: Corynebacterium sp. HMSC074E01 (assembly GCF_001808885.1). Lineage (NCBI taxonomy): Bacteria > Bacillati > Actinomycetota > Actinomycetes > Mycobacteriales > Corynebacteriaceae > Corynebacterium > Corynebacterium sp. HMSC074E01. The sequence goes on along the minus strand of NZ_KV794844.1, from coordinate 166,308 downwards.
TGAAGGCCGGAGTGATGAGAAATATGGGAAAGCATCCCACCGCAGGGTTGTGCTGAAAGCGTTTATTGAGCTCACGCTGCTGGGTCAGGATAGTAACGGCTTCTTCGACCGAATCAGCCTGGTTGAGCTGTTCGTCGAGCTTGGTCATCTCCGGGCGTATGAGAGCGCCAATGCGGCCTTGTTTTACCGAGAGCCAATTGAGCGGGGCGATGATTCCGCGGACTGTGAGTACCAAGAAGACGATGGTGAGAATCCACGCCATCGAACCGTCCAGGAAAGAAGCAAATAGTAGGTTCCAAAGTTTCATGATTCCGGAGACCGGGTACATGAAGATGCTGATCATCGCCTTTTCCTTTTCCTGCAGGGTGGTGGAGCATCTACACATTACAGGGAAGCTAAGATGCTGGTATGCCTCACCCCACTGCACGCACTCGACCGACCGTAGGTACCGTCATCGGTGAGCTTATGCTGACGGCCGGCGTGCTGTTGCTGCTTTTCGCTTTCTATGAGTCCTATTGGACCAACATTAAGTCTGGCCAGATGCAGGACCAAGCCAATGAGACGCTTGAGGAAGAATGGCACAACCCGCGTGGAGGGGGTCACGCCCCGAAGCTTGGTGAGGCCTTCGCGCGCCTCTACATACCGGCCTTTGGCTCGGATTTCGCTTTCGCGGTCCTGGAAGGTACCAACGAGGATGACCTATTGCGTGGACCCGGCCGCTACACGGAGACGCAGATGCCCGGTGAGCCGGGAAACTTTGCTGTAGCTGGGCACCGCGTGGGCAAGGGCGCTCCTTTTAATGATCTGGGAAACCTGGACACCTGTGATGCCATCGTCATCGAAACCGAAACGGAGTGGATCACCTACCGTGTTTTGCCCATTGATGGTGTCCCGGGCGACTGTTTTAGCCCAGAGCAACAGGCCAAACCGGAGTACCAGCCGGTGCAGGGCCGCCATATCACGCTGCCGGGCGATGTCAGCGTGCTCCAGCCCATCCCCGGTGCGGAGGGGGTTGAGCCCAGCGAATCCCTACTCACCCTCACCACCTGCCACCCGCAGTTTTCCAATGCGGAGCGCATGATCATTCACGCGATGGAGACCGACCGGGAAGCTAAAGCACCCGGCTCAGATGACAATGACCGCCCCGCCGTCTTGGAGGAGAACTAATGTATCGCGCACTCTGGAACTTGTTGCCTGGCCCCACCGCGGTGAAGGCGTTGTTGGCGCTGGCTCTTGCCGCGGGGGTTTTCTTCCTGCTCATGGAGGTTATTTTCCCCTGGGTAGCGGCGCAGATGCCCTATAACGACGTCGCCGTTTAGGCCTTTTACCGTTTAGGTGTTTACGTGCTTAGGTCTTTATAGACCTAAGCGGTTGATCGCTTCCTGCGCTATGAGCTGGGGCTTGAGGGTCTGCAGCTGATTCGACCACACCACCACGGCATGGTTCTCCTTCTGCACAGCAAAGACCGTGTGATCCTCAAAGACACCGCGTCCGCCTGACCACCCATCGAATTCGGCGAGCTCCGTGTCCTCCACCGGTGCAGCCCAATCCACGACCGCCCGGGCCTCCTCCACGCTGGGCATCTGCCGCACCAGGACGGTGGCTTGTGGGTCCTCAGGGTAGGACCAGAACACGCAGGCGGGGGTGCTAAAGCGCTTGTCGACGCCCCACCGTGTCATCCTTTGCCCATTCGTATCGGCGACCCACTGGGTATCCAAGTAAGGGCAGTCTTCCCAGTCGCTGACCTCGGCGGTAGCGTCCGCGGGCAGGCCGTCGCCTGCGTTGAGTTCTGGCGCGGGGCTGGTGGTGTGGGCGCTGTTGGTGAGGTCCTGAGCCTCCGAGCACCCCACGGTGGCTAAGCCGATACCGATCAGGCAGGCGGCAAACGAGGGAAGTAGGCTGTGGCGCATGACGTCCACATTAGACCAGCGCTCAGTTGAATCGGATGCCCTGCGCAATGGTATTCACGTCCTGACAGCGACGCTGCTGGTGGTGGCGATTTTTACCACGGTGCGCCTACCGCTGTGGCAGGGCGTGTTGAACCTCCTGCTCCTGGTTTCCTTTGCTGTGGTTTACTTCGGGGGATCGGCTTACTTGGAGGTCCTTCCGCGCGTCGCGCGTTATGGCTGGATGGTCATCCTCACGGTGTTGTGGCTCGCTGATTTGGCAGTGGCGCCCGCGGCCATCTACCTGGTGTTTTCCCTGTACTTTGTCTACCTCTACGTGCTGGAGATGATCCCCGGTGTCATCTGCGTTATCGCGGCCACGGTGATGACCGTGCTGGTGCAGATACCGGGTGGGCTGTCCTTCGGCGGCATCATGGGCCCCGCGGTATCGGCCCTGGTGACAATCGCGATTACCTACGCCTTCCGCGCGCTGAGCCGTATGAACCAAGAATTGGTGAAGACCCGTTCGCAACTCGTGGAGTCTGAGCGCACGGCCGGAATGACGGCAGAGCGCCAGCGCATCGCCCACGAAATCCACGACACCCTGGCGCAGGGCCTGTCCTCCATCCAGATGCTGCTGCATGCCGCTGACCGTGACCTCGACCAAGAAGATATTCCCAAAGCACAAGAGCGCATTGAGCTCGCGCGGCGCACCGCAGCGGATAACCTTCATGAAGCGCGCGCCATGATTGCGGCACTTCAGCCGGCGGCACTATCGGAAACTTCCCTGGGAGCTGCCATGACGCGGATGGCGGATAACTTCGCGGCAACCGGTGGGGTCGACGTGTCTGTGGACGTTGAGGGCGATACGCAGCAGTTGCCCATGAAGGTGGAAGCGGCGTTGCTGCGGATTGTGCAGGGGGCGATGGGGAACGTCGTCAAGCATGCCCATGCCAGCAAGGCGCGGGTCACCGTGACCTATGCGCCGGATGAGGTGCGCGTGGACGTGGTGGATAACGGCCAGGGCTTTGACGTCGCGGCGGTGGAGAATAAGCCGGCGGGTTTGGGCCATATTGGTCTATCGGCGATGCGCAGGCGCGCAGAGGAGCTCGGCGGCGAAGTCGTGATTGAATCCACGCCAGGCGGCGGCACGGCGGTCTCAGTTAGTGTGCCCTTAGATAACGATGTAGATTAGGAAATTGTCCACACTGTACCAATGAGGAGGAAGCCCGTGATTAGGGTCTTGCTTGCCGACGACCACGAGATCGTACGCCTAGGTCTACGCTCGGTGCTCGAGGGGGCAGAGGATATCGAGGTAGTGGGCGAGGTAGCTACGGCTGAAGCTGCTGTGTCCGCGGCGCAGGCGGGCGGCATCGACGTCCTCCTCATGGACCTGCGTTTTGGTGCGGGCATCGAAGGCACGCGCGTGATGGGTGGCGCGGAGGCAACCGCTGCCATCCGCTACTCCATGGAGAATCCCCCCAAGGTACTCGTGGTGACCAACTATGACACCGACGCGGATATCCTTGGAGCGATCGAGGCTGGAGCGGTGGGCTACCTGCTGAAGGATGCGCCACCGGTCGAGTTGCTCGCGGCGGTACGCTCGGCGGCCGAAGGAGATTCGGCACTCTCGCCCGTGGTGGCCGATAAGCTGATGACCCGCGTGCGCACCCCGCGCACCTCCCTTACCCCGCGCGAGCTTGAAGTATTGAAGCTGGTGGCGGCAGGATCCTCCAACCGTGAGATCGGTGTGGAGCTGATGTTGTCAGAGGCGACGGTGAAGTCCCACCTAGTCCATATTTACGATAAATTGGGCGTGCGCTCCCGCACCTCCGCCGTGGCTGCTGCCCGCGAGCAGGGCGTTCTTTAAAGGTTGTTGGCGTTGCGGTACGCCAAGATGACATCGTTGGGGATCTTTCCGCGCTCAGCTACCTGATAGCCGTGCTTGGCAGCCCACACGCGGACATCGGCCGGCTTATAGCGGCGGGTGTCCTTTTTGACGGGGTGGCGGGCAGCTTTCACGAAGGGTTCCAGTGCCGCGTGGAACTTGTCGGCGTTGTCCTGGGACACGTCGAGGAGATAGTCCTTACCGTCAACGCTAAAGCGGATGACGATCAGCTCTTCCTCGCTGAGGGGCTTGTTATCGATATCGTCAAAGAATTGAGTGATTTCGCGGCGGGCCATGAATCTCCATTCTGGCTTAACAATGATGATGCGCCGCGACGGCTGCCCTCCCCGCCCGGGGGAAGGTAAGTGCGGCCTGGAGGTAAGAGCGTGCGCGCCACAAGGCTAAGCGCGCAGCTTGGACTGGATTTCCTCGTTCAGCGAGTCGATCTCTCCGGAGATGGAGCGGTGCGCGCGCTGACGCTGTTGGTCGGTCATGTACTCGGCATTGTCAATCGCGGAGTCAAGCTCGTTGAGGCGCTCCTTGACGTCGCGCTTGAAGCCAGCGGGAAGCTGCGCGTCCTTGAGGGAGTTGCGGATGCCAGCCGTGCGGGCCTTGAGCGGCGCGCCGTGACCGGAGAAGGACGCTAGCTGCTCAGCGCTGACTCCGGCCTTCTGCGCGCGCTTCTTCTCCACCTCGCGCTGGGCAGCGGTGATGCCGCGGTAAAGCAGGGGCAAAAGAAGAGGTGCTGCGGTACGCAGGGCGCCGGCATAACGCTTGACGTTGTTCTTATTAAAACGGCCCTGCTTAATGCGTTCGAGTTCCTTCTTGGCCATTTTGTACTCGTGCTTGCGGCGATTCTTCAGGCCCTTTTCCTCAGACTTGATAAGCGCCTTCTCTTGCCTAGCCAACAGCTTTTGTTGGCGGTGCTTGGCCTTATCCGCAGCCTTGACCTCTGCCTTTGCGCGGGTCTTAGCGGCCTTGATCTCAGCGCGGGCCTCACGGCGGGCCTTGCGGATCTTCTTCATAATGCCCATTGAAACGTCCTTTTATTTAGCTATCTTTAGGGTCTCGCTACAACTCTAGCAAGGTGGTCTACTAAGCTCACCTGCTGTGAAGGATGTGCTCGTTGCCACGGATCTTGTGGGCTGCCGTTATCGCTTAGTGCAGCGCCGCGCGCATCCTGAGATCCCACGCACCGCGGTGAGCCAAGCCCGGGCGGAGCGCCACGCCGCGGCCATTGATGCTGCACTTAGCCGCCTCCCCAAAAAGGGGCCGGGCCGGTTCCGCCGGATCGACCTGGAGGGGGATGATTTCGAGCGGGCGCTTGCCACGCTGGAAGCACTTGTTCGCGGCTATACGCACATTACGAACGCGGTCTTTTCGACCTCCGAATGGATGGTGCGTGTGGAGCTCCTCGTGCGTGACGGGGATAAATACAGTCCTGTCATCGTCTCCGATCACCGCGTGGCCCGCCCGCACGAGGGATCGCGCACGCTGGTTGTTCCCACCCACCGCTTGGGGTTGAGTGAGCCGCTCCCGGCGAAATACAAAATTCGACACCATGCCGTCGACGGCTACCGCTTAGCCTTGGCCGCGCGGGGTTTGGAGGAAGTGGGCCTGAACTCTGGCAGGGGCGCGGCGATTGGCCAGGACCGTAGCCAAGCTTTTGTCACGGATACCTCGCGGTTCGCTATTGATGAGGCATTGGCGCAGCCACTTCCCACTGAGCCGCGCCGCGTCAAAGAGTGCGCTTCCTGCCGCTTCTGGCCCTTGTGTCAGGAGGAGCTCGAAGCCCGCGATGATATCTCCCTCTTCCTGCCGGGCGACCGCGCTAACCCCTACCGCGAGCGTGGCATCACGACGGTGCAAGGGCTTATCGACGCCTCTCTCGGCGCCCCCTCCGCCCTCGCCGCTGCCTGGCGCGAAGACATCCCACTGTTGCGCCGCGAACGGGTTAGTGTTCCCCGAGCGGATGTCGAAGTTGATGTCGACATGGAGGCCTACCTGGATCAAGGCGCATACCTCTGGGGTGCGCTCCTGGACGGTGAGTACCATTCATTCGTTACATGGGAACCGCTCGGTGGCCGCGCGGAGGCGGAAAATTTTGCCGAGTTCTGGGAGTGGCTCATGGGGGTGCGTGCTGAGGCACATGCGGCTGGAAAGACCTTCGCAGCCTACTGCTACTCCGCCCACGGTGAGAACCATTGGATGCGCAGATCCGCCCAGCGCTTTTCTACACCGAACCTGCAGGAGGTGGAAGAGTTCATCTCCTCGGAAGAATGGGTAGATATGTTCGTCCACGTCAGGCGCAGTTTCGCCGGTACTGCGGGGCTGGGTCTGAAGACCGTGGCACCGGTTGCGGGCTTCGAATGGCCGGAAGAGTTTGACGGCGAGGAATCCGTTAATGCCCGCCGCGCCGCACTTGCCGGTGACACAGACGCGCGTGCACAGATTCTGCGCTATAACGCGGGCGATGTGCGCGCTACCCACGCCGTCCGAGAGTGGATGTCCGATGACGCGCCGGGAGTATTACCCCTCGAGCCCTAGCAGGCCCGCCTTATCTCCTGTTTGCACACCCCCAGACCTGAAACCCGCAACCTGCAGGTGGGGCGTCGCCAAGCGCTTGCCGACGCCCACCGCTCACCAGGAGGTTGCGGGTTTCAGGTCTGGGGATCTACACAATGAGGCTGATTCCGCCGAGGATGATGAGTACCGCAAGGGCCACCCAGGCCTGGTCCCAGTCTGTGGTGTTCGTCGGGGCTGGACCTTCAGCCTTCTTGAGCAGCACGGCTTTCTGGGCCTTGACCGCGCGGGCGGTGAGGATGGGGAAGACAGCCAGGGAACCAAGGCAGAGCAGCGAGGCAGCAACCATGGTGAGGGAACTAGAGGTGGCTAGCCACAGGGCGAGTCCGCCATTAACGAAGACGGAGCGCCCCAGGCCCCAGCGGTTATACTCGCGCAGGCCAGCTCGCACCGCTGAGGGGCCGCCGCCCATAGTGGTCGGGAGCATGTAGCCCATGACGCCGATGAGCAGTTGAGCGCCAAAGCCTACGACGAGCGCGAGCATGGGAATCTTTGGCTCGCTGGAGAAGAAGTGCTGGGTGGTGAAATAGATCAGACCGCCGAGCAGCCAGAAAGAGGAAAAGAGCACGGAAAGTGCCGGGAAGCTAATGCGTCCGCGCGGGTCATGGAGCACGGTGAGGACGTTGACTAGCCAGCCCTGCAGGCTGAGCGCCCAGCCCAGGCAGTAGAGGATGAGGCCTACCTGCGGAATATTCCAGATGCTGCCCACCAGAGTGGCGATGACGCCCAGGCCCAGCAGGGTAAAGCTTAGGCCCATGCGCGGATTGATTCCTTTGGTGCGCCAGATGGACGGGAACAAGATGGTGAGTGAACCGGCCGCCGCTAGACCCACGAAGCCGCCAATATTGGCGGCCACGTGCGCGATGAGCAGGCGCGGATGGGAGGGATGCGTTGCGAGGAAAGCGCCGAGACAAGCACCCACGGCAAGGAAGAGGGCTGAGGCCACGTAAGCGGCAACGACGGGACGGAATCGTTTGGATTCCGCGCGGCGCCACAACATAAAGAGGGTCATCCCGTGCCAGGACACCGCAAGAGCCACAAGTGTGGCGCCGATCTGCGTGAGTACCCAGTGCAGATCCCAGAATTCGGTAAGGAGCTGACCCACGAGGGTGAAGATAACGCCTGTGTTCAGCAGATAGATGCGTGCGAGCTGCCTCGGGCGGGCCGACATCGGAACTTTGAGCTGCACGAATTTTTCGGTGAGGTGCTGGGACCACACCACGATGCTGTTGCTGAGGATGCCCAGCGTGAAAAGGTGGATGAGGACCCAACGGTAGTTCGGGATAAAGGTATGGATTGCGCCCGCGAGAAGAAAAACCATCATCCACAGGCTGACAGGGCGGGATGCTTTCCTGTGCCACGTGCGCGGCGACCACTTATCCATAAAACACGAGTTTATCCGGTTTTTCTCACCATCCAACTCAGCAGCGCGATACCAGCGGCGAGGGCAGCGTAGACGGCGATGAAGCCGGTCCACGACAGGGAATCAAAGAGCACGCCGGCCAGCGCGCCCAGGATGGAGCTGCCGAGGTAATAGAAGAAGACATAAAGGCTGGAAGCCTCCGCACGGTCATGGGTAGCGATGTGGCCCACCCAGCCCGAGGCAGTAGAGTGCGCGGCGAAGAAGCCGATGGTGAAGAGCACGATGCCCAACAGGGTGGGGATGAGCGACCCCATGCAGAGCGCGATGCCCACGGCAAAAAGCAGGCACGACAGCAGCAAGGTGTTGGCGTGGCCCACTTGGCTAACCAGCCGGCCAGCGCGCGCCGAGGACCACGTTCCGGTGAGGTAGAAGAGGAAGACCAAGCCGGCCAAGCCCGGCGAGAGATGGAAGTGGTCGATGAGCCTGAAAGCTAGGAAGTTATAGAGGGAGACGAAGGTACCCATCGCCACGAAAGCCACGATGAACAAGGGGATAAGGCGGATATCCCGGGCATGGCGAAAAATCGCGCGCAGCTCTGATCGAAAGTGGATTTCCTTGGGCGTGAAATTCTGCTGGTAGGGCAGCAAAATAGCGGCGATAATAGCGAGGATGAGCGTGACCAGGCTGGAGCCCGCTAGAGCCCAGCGCCAGGATGTGAGCTCGAGCAGCCCGGTGGGGATGAGGCGGCCGGTGAGCCCACCGATGGTGGTGCCGGCGATATACAAGCCCATGGCGCGGGCGACGTAAGAGCTTTCCAGTTCCTCTGAGATCCAGGCCATGGCGGTAGCGGGCGCGCCGGCGATGACGGCCCCCTGGAGCGCGCGGGTGGCGATGAGGATCTCTGGATTGGGGGCCAGCGGAACGAGCATGCCGATGAGCGTGGCCGCGATGGTGGACACGAGCAGCAGTTTTCCGCGGCCGATGCGCTCGGAGATGATGGACACGGGGATGACGCAAATAGCCAGGGCACCCGTGGCCGCGGAAATGGTCATGGCGGCTTCCGTGGGGGACATGCCCATGTCCTCCACCAGGGTAGGCAGCATGGCTTGGGTGGGGTAGAGGCAAGAAAAAATTGCCAGGCCCACGAAGAGCATGGCAATGGTGGCGCGCCGCGTTCTGGTCATGCACCAAGCATGGCCTAGCGCGGATTATGTGTAAAATGTCCGAAAGTTACATAAATCATGCGAGGTGTGCATGAATCTGGAGGATGTCCGCGGAGTCGTCGCCGTGGCCGACCATGGCCTCGTCGGCGCCGCTGCCGACTCCCTCGGGCTCTCCCAATCCGCGTTGACCCGCCGCGTTCAGCGTATCGAGACGGCCGTGGGGGCCAGCCTTTTTGAGCGCAGCGGCCGACGCCTGCGGCTCAATGCGCGCGGCCGGGCCTTCGTGGACCATGCGCGGCGGATGCTCTTGTCGGAAGCCGCCGCGCGCGATGCCGTCTCCCGACTTATGGATCCGGAGCGCGGCACCGTGCGCCTCGATTTCATGCATTCCCTCGGCACGTGGATGGTTCCGGAGCTGCTCAAGGCCTATCGCGCCAGGCACCCCCACGTGGATATTCGCCTGCACCAGGGCGCGGCCCGCGAGCTCGTGGACAGAGTAGCGGCCGGCGAATCCGACTTGGCGCTCGTCGGTCCCCGGCCTATAAGCCCGGGCCCGCTGGGCTGGCACCAGCTCAAGCTGCAAAGACTCGGACTCGCGGTGCCGGAAGGGCATTGGGCTGCCGGAAGAAACAGTGTGCGCATGGAAGACTTTCGCGATGAGCCCTTCATCGGCATGTTGCCTGGCTATGGAACACGCATGCTTCTCGATTCCCTAGCGAGCGAGGCCGGTTTTAGCCCGCGCCTCGTCTTCGAATCCATGGAGCTGACCACCGTGGCCGGCCTCGTGGCCGCCGGACTGGGATCGGCGTTGCTGCCGCTTGATGACCCGTACCTGAAAGCCCGCAACCTCATTCCCATAGAACCCGAGGCCTATCGCGAGCTGGGGTTGGTGTGGCGCGAAGGCGATGATGCCCCGCCGGTTGAGCACTTCAAGGATTTCGTGGTGGCCCGCACCGCCGAGGGCAGTAGCTTGGTCGAGGCCGATTAGCTGCCGAAGGGAAGCTCGGCGGCCAGGGCGGCGAGCGCCTCGGGGGTGGATACCTCGTGCGGCAGCCAAGGCAAGGTGTGTACCGGCTGGCCCGGCAGCTTTTCAGCGAGCAGCGCCAAGGCTGCATCCTCTGAGGAGCGGCGCTGTTGAAGAAACTCTTCCGTGCTTTCCGGAGTGCGGCGGTTGACCAGCAGTCCACCGCAGTGCACGCCATGGGAACTCAGTTCCGCGAAGAACTCGGAGGTTTCCAACACCGGGGTGCGATCCGCGGTGAGGACGAGGAAGAAGGACGTGGTGGCTTCGTCGGAAAGCACGGAGCGCAAACGCTCGAAGCGGCGGCGGCGCTTGAGCAACGTGGAGCGGATCTCCTGGTTACGGCGGTCCACCGGGTCCTGCGAGCTGGCGGATACCGCCTTCTCCGCCGAGGTCATGCCGCGCACCACCGCGCCGAACTTGTCGGATTTCTCGCGCCGCGCTAGCAACCCATCGGTATACGCGGCCATGATCTCCGGCAGTGCCATGAGCCGCGAGGTATGGCCGGAGGGCGCGGTATCGAAGATAATGTGCTCGAACTCCCCACCATCCTGCTGTTCTTCGATGAGCTGCGCGATGCGCTCCAACATCGCTGCCTCGTGCGTGCCGGGCGAGTGCCGGGCGAGGTCCACGTGCCGGCCGACCTCGCGGTGGAGGCGCTCCGGCATGAAACGACGCATCTGCTTGCCGACGCCCCTCAGGTGCTCCTCCGTTGCCCGCGCCGGGTCGATCTCGATGACGCTTAAGTGGGGGCGGATGGTTGTCGGGACGTCGCCAAGCGCGGTGCCAAAGATATGCCCCAGGTTGTGCGCCGGGTCCGTGGACACCAGCAGCACGCGCTTGCCTTGTTGGGAGAGGCGCAGGGCGGTGGCGGTGGCCAGCGTGGTCTTACCCACCCCGCCCTTGCCACCAAAGAACATGATGGGGGCTAACAACATGAGATTCCGTTCAAGGGTGAGCGCTCCATGCCCATGCGCGTGTGCCAGGCATGGAAGTCTTCATACATCAGCGGCAGCAATTCCAGGGTGTAGTAGCTGGCCGGATTCGGCAGGCCGAGGGCTTCCGAGAGGACCAACAACATGAAGAGATCGTCTTCCTCCTGCTGCGCCTTAGCAAAGGAACGCCGATAAGGCGCGGAGTAGAACTCGTCCAGACCGCGCCCAAAAGCCTTCAGTTTATCGAGCATCGACCGGCAGGGGAGGCTCGATGTCTTCGTCCTTCCACACCACCTGCGGGGCCGTGCGCGCACGAGAAATGGCGGCGATAGCCTCGGCGATGACCCAGATGGCGGCGACGATGATGACGGCATCGATAACTAGCAGGAGCCAGTTTCCGGCCTGGAACAGCGTCTTGAGCTGTAGCACCGCTGCCCACAGGGACATGGCGGTAACGAAAACCAGCGGGAGCAGCACTGGCCACGTTGGGCGGCGCAGCTGGGTCAGGATGACCACGATGATGGACAGCGTGAGGCCGGCCATGAGCTGGTTCGTGGTGCCGAAGAGCGGCCAGATGAGCATGCCGCCGGAGCCGTCAACACCGGTGGAGAAGGTCAGGCCCAAAGCGCAGCCGACGGCGATGATGGTGGCCACCAGGCCGCTGAGCTTGATGTCCATGAGCTCGGCAGCCTCCGAGACCGCCATGCGCTGCAGGCGCACGCCGGAGTCCATCGTCGTCGCGGCAAAGAGAACGGCCATGGTGGCCAGGATGGTGGCGGACAGCGAGGTGGGGATGCCCAAACCTTCGTTCATGAGGGCACCGCCGCCCTGCACGAAGGCCTCGACACCGCCGGCATTCCATTCGTTGTAGACGGCCTCCCAGTCGGCGGCGGTCTTGAAACCAGATGTGGTGGCCACGATGGTGCCGAGTGCGAGGAGTCCCTCGCCCACGGCGCCGAAGTAGCCGACGAAGCGGGCATCGGTTTCCTTATCCAGCTGCTTGGAAGACGTACCCGAGCTCACCACGCCGTGGAATCCAGAGACGGCGCCGCAGGCGATGGTGACGAAGAGGAGCGGGAAGATGCCTGGCGTGTTGTCCGGGACGTGATCCGACACGGTCGGCGCGACAACCTCGGGGCGGGTGACGAGGAAAGAACCGTAGAGGATGATGAGGCCGACGAAGAGTTGCAGGCCGTTGATGTAGTCACGCGGCTGCAACAGGACCCACACCGGGAGCAAGGAGGCGATGAAGGCGTAGACGAAGAGCAGGATGATCCACACGCCGCGGTCCGGGATGCCCAGGACGGTTTCCGGGAGGGCCAGCGGGACGCGGTCACCGATGATCATCAGCGCGTAGAGCGCGGCGACCCCCACGATGGAGGCGATGGTCAGGTTCCAGCGGAAACGGTAGATGGCCTGGCCGATGAGCAGGGCGACGAGGATGGCGCCCCAGGTGGGGATGACGGCGGTGGGCGTCGAAATCAGCAGGTTGGAGATGACCACGGCGAAGGCCGCGTTGACCATGAGCAGCAGCAAGAAGATCACGACGAGGAAGAGCGCGCGCCCGCGGGCGCCGATATAGCGTCCAGAGAGCGTGCCGATGGACTGCCCGCGGTGGCGCTGGGAAGCCCACAGCGCACCCAAGTCATGCATTCCGGCGAAGAAGACCGTGCCGAGTGTGACCCAGAGGAAGGCTGGCAGCCAGCCCCAAATCACGGCGACGGCGGGGCCGATGATGGGAGCCGCGCCCGCAACCGAGGTGAAGTGGTGGCCCCACAGCACGTATTTGTTAGTGGGGACGTAGTCGACGCCGTCCTCCATGGTGTGGGAGGGCGTGGAAAAGCCCTCGGAGAGTTGGTACACCTTCGATGCGAGGAAGCGCGAGTACAACAAGTACCCCGCCAACATCATGGCGAGTCCGATAAACACGAGAAGTAGTGAGTTCACAAAACCACCTGAAGAGAGTCAAATGAGATGGCGCATCAGCGTTGACTCCTCAGCAAGAAAATCAAGCCTGTAATACGCATCCCTGCGTGCAGGTGGTGTGAATTATGCCATAGCTATTTTCTGAAGGTGGGTTTAATTTCTAAATCTCTATAGGGAAAGTTGGGGCGGGTGGGGCAGAAGGGGTGTAGGTCATCACCGCCCACGGTCTGCAGACGGTGATGAAAACGCGAAACCGCGCCGAGCCTCAATGAAGAGAACTCAGCGCGGTCGAAGCTACATGGCCTTAAAGGAGGCCACAGTGCTTACTTGGTGGCAGCAGCGTAACGCTCAGCAACGTCATCCCAGTTGAAGACGTTCCAGACAGCCTTGACGTAATCAGCCTTCACGTTCTTGTACTGGAGGTAGAAGGCGTGCTCCCACATGTCCAGCATCAGCAGCGGGGTGAAGTTCACGGAGATGTTGCCCTGCTGATCGGTCAGCTGCTCAATAATTAGGCGGCCAGCAACGTGGTCGTAGCCCAGAACTGCCCAACCGGAGCCCTGCAGGCCGGTAGCAACGGCGGAGAAGTGAGCCTTAAACTTCTCGAAGGAACCGAAGTCGCGGTTAATAGCCTCAGCCAGCTCGCCGGTGGGCTCGCCGCCGCCGTTCGGGGAGAGGTTCTTCCAGAAGATGGAGTGGTTGGTGTGGCCACCCAGGTTGAAAGCAAGGTTCTTGGACAGTGCGCGGATAGCGTCAGCGTTAGCCTCGCCGTTGCGCTGCTCCTCCAGAGCCTCGAGCGCAGCGTTAGCGCCAGCAACGTAGCCAGCGTGGTGCTTGGAGTGGTGCAGCTCCATGATCTCAGCGGAGATGTGCGGCTCCAGAGCGTCGTATGCGTAGTCGAGTTCCGGAAGTTCGTAAACAGCCATTTGTGTCATCCTTTCTTTGGGGTACGAGGCCCCATGGTAGGGCGCGGATGAGGATTTGGCCACAATATTTTTTCTATGGGAGAGGCCGTGAAATTTTTTCTATGGGAGAGGCCGTGAACAAAAACCTGGATTGTGGGCAGCGCAGCGGAGTATAAGGGGAGGGCAAGACTAAGCGAAGGAGAATCCTGCATGTTTCTTTTCACACCAGAACCCAAGCTGGTGGCGGCGGAGGACGCCCTTCCGGGGCGCGCCGAGCCCGTCTTGGACAACCCGCAGCCCCATGCGGTGCTAGGCACTCCGATTACTGGACCGTGGAAGGAAGGGCAGAAGTCCCTCATCATCGCCATCGGTTGTTTCTGGGGCGCGGAGAAGATGTTCTGGGAAACTGAGGGCGTGGAGTCCACGTCCGTGGGCTATGCGGGAGGTGCCACCCCTAACCCGACGTACTACGAGGTCTGCCGCGGGCTGACCAACCACGCGGAGGCGGTGCAGATTACCTATGACCCGCAGCGCGTGAGCCTGCGCGACCTTGTGATCAAGGCCTTGGAAGCCCACGATCCGACTCAAGGATTCCGCCAGGGCAACGACGTGGGTACGCAGTACCGTTCTGCGTTCTACCCAGAGACCGACGAGGAGCGCCAAGAGATCCAGCAGCTCGTGGATTCCTACGCAGGCAAGCTTGCCGACGCCGGCTTCGGCGCCACCACCACCGAAGTCACCCGCCTCAGTGAGACAGACTCGGGAGAGTACTACCTAGCCGAGGACGAGCACCAGCAGTACCTGCACAAGGTGCCCAACGGTTACTGCCCGCACCACAGCACCGGCGTCAAGTGCGGCTAGAGCTGCTTACGGACGTGAGTCCGGCTAGAGCTGTTTGCGCACGTGCGTGCGGAAGTCAGAAGGTTTGTTGAGCTGGTCGCGCTCCACAAAGTCCCGCATGCGTTCAGCTAGCTCTAGGGTGAGCTGGGTACGGGTTTGGGATCCGAGGACGGAATCCCAGTACCAGAAGGTCTCCTCGAAGTAGTTGTGCCCGTGGCCGCCCGGCACGTTGAGCGAGTTGATCTGGTCCAGTGCTACCTGCCAGAAGGTGATGAACGGGTGCCAGCGCAGGTTTTTAAAAGTATCTGCGTACAAGGTCTGCGGGGTCGGCTCGTGGATCCAGTTGGGGCGAGCATAAATGAGCTTGCTATCCCACCACACGATGGCATCGGAGGCGTGCTGTCCCACCGCCACCCGTGGGCGCTCCCAGGTGCCATAGGGCTCGCCGAAGGCATCGTGCTCCATGTGTGCGGGGACTGCAGCGAAGCGGAGGTGTCGGCCGCCGTCGATAAGCGGCAAGCGCTCCAAGGATCCGCGTTCACGGTGCAGGCGCCGCATGAAACTGGTCATCCGGGGCGGCCCAGTGAATACCGCGCCATCGCAGGCGGCGAGCAGTTCCTCAAGCGTCTCGTAGTTTTCCACGATGGCATAGCAGCCTAAGGATTCGCCGCTTAAGTACAGCTTGGGGCGGTTGTCCTCGGGCAGGAGCTCGAGCCGGGCGTGAACGGCGGCAATGAGCTCGCGCGCAAAAGTGCGGGAGAGGTTCTTATCCACCAAGTAGGAAAACATGGAGGGCAAGTAGTCGAATTGCAAGGCCACGGTGGCGCAATTGCCGCGCGTGAGGAATTCATAGCCACTGACCGAATAATTATTGATCCAGCCTGAGCCGGAGGGCATCTGCAGCACGATGGTGTCGCGGTGGAAGGCCCCCGTGCGGTCCATCTCCGCCACCGCGTGGCGGGCAGCGGCGTGCGGACCACGGCCGCGGATGAGGCCGATGTAAATGCGTATTGGTTCGCGCGCCCGGTCAAAGTGCATGACCTCTTTGATGTCCTGGGCGCGGGGGCCGCGGTCGAGAAAAACGCGGCCTTGTGAGCCGACAGCCGTCCACTGTTCGTGGGACCATGGGCTGCCAGAGCGTTCCGGCTCCCACGGCATGACGGAGCCTGGATAGACGAGCTTGTTGAGGGCAAGGCCCTGGATAGTGGCCTTGCGGAGCAGCCGGCGCCAGACCATGCGGTCGCTGGCCACGGCCGCGGCGAAGCCCACCGCGCCGCCGGCTAGGGGCCAGGCAATCCACCGGGGCAGCCAACGCTGAACCTGGAGGGAAAGCTGGGTGACGGCGAGCTGGGCTGCCTCTCCCACAATGAGCAAGGCGCCGTAGCCTGCGGTGCCCGCCACCATGCCCAGTGCGGCGGATTGCGGGCCGCGGTCATTGAGCTTGCCAACGAGGCGGGCCTGCTCTCTTTGATTGCGAAGGGAGCGTATGCCCGCGATGAAGGTTCCGAGCCCCAGCAAATAGTAGGAATAGCGCCGAGTGGTAGGGCCGACCCGGTCCTGGGGCCGTCGGCCTGCGTGGTGTAGGGCGCGCTTGGCCGCGAAAGCCGCGGTGGTGGCGGCGAGGTGTCCCGCGCCTTGGCCGATGGCTACGTTGGCAGCGGTAACCCACCACGGGCGTGGCAAGAGCGACGGGGAGACAGCTGCCCAGGTCGCGACTTCGGCGCCGAAGAGCCCGGGCCACATATTTTGCGGCAAGCGCCGCCTGCCGGTCATGCGCATGCCGGGGGTGAGATCACTGATTATCTCCAGCGAAAAGATGGCAGCCTGAAGTCCCGTGCGGGCGGTCCTGAGGGCGATGCGGCGCGCAAGTTGACGCATGCTGGCCATTGAACCAGCTTTGGGGCAGACGTGCAGTGATGCCACTAATCAGACCCAATCGGGCATAAAAGTGTGAGATCGGACTACTGAACCTGTGAATTCGGGCGCATAACGAGCAAAACTCGGACATTAGGGGCACAATAGGAGTCATGGGAAATCATGTTGGAAACAAAGTAGTACTCATCGGCGCTGGCGACGTTGGAGTTGCTTACGCCTACGCTCTGGTCAACCAGGGCACTGTTGATCACCTGGCCATCATCGACATCGACGAAAAGAAGCTCGAAGGCAACGTCATGGACCTCAACCATGGCGTTGTCTGGGCGCCGTCCCGCACCCGCGTGACCAAGGGCACCTACGAAGACTGCAAGGACGCCTCCATGGTCGTCATCTGCGCCGGTGCCGCACAGAAGCCCGGCGAGACCCGCCTGCAGCTCGTGGACAAGAACGTCAAGATCATGAACTCCATCGTGGCGGACGTCATGAAGAATGACTTCGACGGCATCTTCCTGGTCGCCTCCAACCCGGTGGACCTGCTGACCTACGCAGTGTGGAAGGCCTCCGGCTTCCCGCACCAGCGCGTCATCGGCTCCGGCACCGTCCTGGACTCGGCCCGCTACCGCTACATGCTCTCTGAAATGGATGACGTGGCACCGACCTCCGTCCACGCCTACATCATCGGTGAGCACGGCGATTCCGAGCTGCCGGTCGTCTCCTCCGCCAACATCGCAGGTGTCTCCCTGTCCCACCGTTCTGAAAAGGACCCGGGCTACAACGAGCGCATCGAGAAGATCTTCGAGGACACCCGCGACGCTGCCTACCACATCATCGACGCTAAGGGCTCCACCTCCTACGGCATCGGCATGGCCCTGGCCCGCATCACCCGCGCGGTCATCCAGAACCAGGCCGTCGCTCTCCCGGTCTCTGCCTACCTGCAGGGCGAGTACGGCCACGAGGATGTCTTCATCGGCACCCCGGCCATCGTTGACCGCTCCGGCGTCAACCGCGTTATCGAGCTGGCCCTCGATGATCACGAGAAGGAGCGCTTTGAGAACTCCTTCAACACGCTCAACACCATCAAGGAAGAAATCTTCGGCTAGTGAAGATTGTCGCCCACAGGGGATACTCCGGGAAATATCCGGAGCTATCCCCTCTTGCCTTTGAGAAAGCGCTCGAGCTACCCATTCACGGTATCGAGTGCGATATCCGCCTGAGCAGCGACGGCAAGGTGGTGGTTCATCACGATCCCACACTGGACCGCACCACGAATGGCTCAGGCCGAGTGTCTCGGATGACCTGGGAGGAGCTGCGCCGCCTCAAGATTGGCGGCGGCCAGCGCATGCTGCTTCTCGACGAACTCCTCGACATGCTCGGGGATAAGAAGCACCACCTCTACATTGAGACCAAGCATCCCTCGGGGCAAGGCGACATCCTCGAAGAACAGATGGTGCTGCGGCTGCGCTACGCAGGGCTTCTCGACGACCCCCGGATCCACATGATTTCCTTTTCCCACCGGGCCATTCGTCGAATGGCAGCACTTGCCCCGCACGTCGACCGCATCTACCTGCGCCGCGATTGGGAGCGCCATTTCAACCGTCCCGACATCCTGTTGTCGCAGCCCACTGGCCTGGGCATGTCGCTGTTGCGCGGCAAGCTGCAGCCCGACGCGATCGGCGCGCACGGCTTGCCCACGTACATGTGGACCATCGATAAACCCGCGGACATGAAGTGGGCGTGGGCCAACGGGGTAGATATTCTCGCCACGAACCAGCCGGAAGTGGCCCTGCATGCCATTGAGCTGTAATGAACAGGTAAGTTGTTCAGTATGGCCAAGAAGAAAAAGAAGAACGAACAGCTGCCGGAGGGCATGTCCCGCCGCCAAGCTAAGCTCGCTGCCCGCGCCGCCGAGCGCGCTGCCCTGGAAAAGGACCCTCGCCCCTTTGGTGGGCTGGCCGCTGAGGCTAGCCTCGTCGCCCTGCAGGAATTTGTTCCTTCCGCAACGGCGAAGCTGTCCGTCAAGGGCTTTGACAAGGACGTCTACGTCGCCACCGTGCTGCCCGGTGCTACTGCGGCGCTCATCCGTGATGAGGAATCCGGTGGTGAGGCCTTCGTGGGCCTGCAGGTACAGTCCCACACCCACAACCCGGGCCGCGACTTGGCTTTTGCTCTGAACTGGGTGAAAAACAACGCGCCGGGCTCCACCCTCGAGTCCACTGCTGCTGATGGTTCCCAGCCGAAGCTCAAGGAGCTGCTGGAGGAGGACGCCGAGCTGGAGATCAACGTCTACCAGGACTTCGCGTGGTGGATGCCGGAGGGCGCGCAGGTTCCGCCGCAGATGGCACAGGCACTGCAGCGAGCCAATGATTCCGTCATCGAGTCCTACCAGGTGGGCCAGGAGGCCGAAGGCTTCGTCGGCACCGCCTTCTGGGCCAACGCTGGTGGCGGCAAGGCTCACATCCGCTGGGTCCGCCCCTGCGATGACGAGAATGCTTTCCTCAATGCGCTTGCGCGCATTGCCGCTCGCGGTGAGCTCAACCTGGGCGAGAACACCAAGTTCGCCGGTGTCTTCCGCACGCATGGTCTCATCGCCCCGGTCTTCGACCTCGACCCAGAGGTCGCGCACGATTCTTACGAGTCCGAGCTGTCTCGCGTGAACAAGGCGTTGGAGGAGGAGATTTCCAACGACGCTAACCTCGACGCCAATGAGCGCAAGCAGCTGCAGAACATCAAGTCCCGTCAGGTGACGCTGCGCTAGTCGCCTCGGTGCCTTCGCCCCCGAGGTGTGGGTACGAAACGATCAATTAAGGCTCTAAAACCGCAAGGTTTTAGAGCCTTAATTGATCGAAACGACCGGCCGAAGCCTTAGCGCATGGAGTCCCAGAGCGCTTGGGCCTCGGCGTCATCCCAGAGGACGACGTTGCCCACGACTGTGTCCTCGAAGCCGCCGACGGGAACCGTCTTTGTCTCCACGCCTGAGGCCATGGATAGCGCCACGCGGGCAAGGTGCCAGACGTGGTCCTTCTCGTTGACGATGAAGGAATCCGCGGTGTGGTTGACCAGGGAGACAGCCTTGAAGGGATTGCCAATGGTGGAGAAGGCCGTTGCCTTATTTAGCAGCGCGGCGAAGAACTCGCGCTGGCGCTCGACGCGGTCCAAGTCACCCATCGCGGTAGCGCGGGTACGCACATAGCCGAGGGCATCTGGGCCGCGGAGCTTCTGGCAGCCCGCTTGGAGGTCGATGCCCGCGAGCGGATCGTTGATGGGCTCCTTGACGCAAATCTCCACGCCGCCGACGGAATCCACGACGTTTGCCAAGCCACCCATGCCGATCTCCGCATAGTGATCGATGTGGAGGCCGGTGGCTTGTTCCACGGTTTGGGTCAGCAGCTGCGGTCCACCGTAGGTGAAGGCAGCGTTGACCTTGTCCATGCCGAAGCCAGGCACGTCGACGTAGCTATCGCGTGGAATGGAGACCAGCTGGGCCTTTCCGGATGCGGGAATGTGGAGCAGCATGATGGTATCGGTGCGGCCGACGCCTACATCGCCACCGGTACCTAGCTCCGCTTGCTGCTCTTCAGTGAGCCCCTGGCGTGAGTCTGAACCCACCAAAAGCCAGTTCGTCCCGGAGGTCTGTGCCACCTGCTCGGTGGGCAGGGCGTCAATACGGGTCAGGCGTGAATCCGTCCACAAGGTGAAGGCCACCATGAAGACGAGGGCGATGACGACAAGCCAGCCCAGGCAACCGAAAGCCTGCTTGGCCGGGTTGACCTTCTTGCGGCGGCTATGCGGGCGCCCCGTGGGACGCCCGCGGGACGCAGTTTGTGGGGAGTAGCTGCGCGGCGGTGCGTCGGGGTTTCGCCGGTATACGCCGGCGGCAGATTCCCGGGCGGGCATGCTCTGCTGGCGCGCCGGGCGCGGCGATGCGTGCTGAGCCATATAAGCATCGACGTCGAAGCGGGTTTCCTCCGGACGAGAGCGTTGCGCACCGGGGCGCTGAGCGCGAGAAGAAGAGTGCGTGGGATTAGCCCGCTGTGCAGAGGGGCGGCGACGCACCGGGCGTCCGTAGCGATCCCGCAGGGGCTGCCCGTCAGCGCCAAGGACAAACTCACCGGCGTCCTGTCCGGCAGCATGCGCACCGCGCGGGCCATCCGGGCCGTGGGGGTGGGCAGGGCCAGTGGCACCCGCGCGGCGGGAATCGCCGTGGGGATCGCCAGCGCGGCGGGAATCGCGCTCTGGATCGCGTCCTTGGTAGGTCATGGGGAACACTGTACCGCGAAATCACTTCCGCCCCACCTTTCACGCAGGGTGCGGGAGCGGTCTTTGTGGTGCTATGAACTCTGGCCCGTGCTTAAGCACCGAAGAGCAGTGCGTAGCCCACGAAAGCGATAGCGTCGATCAGAAAGTGCGCGATGACCAGCGGCCACACCTTCCCCGTGCGGTGGAAGTACCAGCCATAGAGCACGCCCATGATGATATTGCCGAAGCCGGCGGAAACGCCCTGGTAGAGGTGATAAGAGCCGCGCAGGATGGAGGAAGCCGCCAGTGTTGCGGGCAGGGCCCACCCTGATTGCTTGAGCCTGGTCATGAACCAGTACACCACCACCAGCTCCTCCGCCCAGGCGTTGGCAAAGGACTTGATGAGAAGCACGGGAATCTCAATCCACGTATCGAAAGCCCCTGGCACGACCTCCTTGGTCCAGCCAAAGTGCAACGCCGCGTAATACAGCACCAACCCCGGAAGGCCAATGACTGCCGCTAGCGCTGCGCCGTGCAGTCCGTCCCGCCACTGTGGGCGGGGTGGAGAGGAGAGTAAGTACAGGGCAAGCGCTCCCCACCCGAAGAGCACCGCGGCACTGCAGAGCTGGAAGGCGAGGTCGAGCATCGTCGACGCCGACTGCGAGGCGTTGATGGTGACCGATTGCTCGTTGAGTGGCGCCGGGTTGAGCAGGGAATCGGTCAGACGCAGCGCGGCGCGCACGCCCGAGATGCCAAACGTGATGGTCAGGACAATGAGGATCTCCGCGCGCAGGCGGGAACGGGCGGTCATGGGTGAAGCACCTGGGCGAGGCCGAGGAGGGAGGCGTCGTCAAGCGTGAGCGAGCCTAAGTGCACGCCTACGGGCGGGTGATCTCGCACCGGCCACGGCACGGAAATAGCGGGCAGCTGCGCCACGTTGAACAACGAACCCCACGGCGACCACCGCGTTTGTTCATCGAAGTTGGCCTGGTGGTCCAGCGCCAGGAAATGCCCGCGCCGTGGCGGATCGAAGGCCAGCATGGGGCTTAAGATGGCGTCTACTTCCCACTCTTGTGCCAGCATTTTTGGTAGCTGCGCGGCGTGGGCGCGGGCCGCAGCAAATTCGGATTCCGTGACGCGGCGCCCCTTCGCGCGGATCCATTCCGCGTAGCCTGCTGCGAAGTCAAGGCCTGCCAGCCGGCGACTAAAGATATGTTGAAAGGCCTCAAAGGTAGCCGCGGCCTGGGGATAGGGGGAAATGGCCACGGTTTCGAAACCCGCGCCTTCAAAGGTGGCGGTGGCCTCTGCGACCGCGCGCAGCATGTGCGGGGCTACCTCGGCTTGAGCGAAGAGGGGATCCGTCAGCACGCCGATGCGGGCGCGCCGGGCACGCGGGTTAAGGCCGTGCAGAGTTGCGGTATCGGCGATGCTGCGCGTGATGAACCCCTGCACCGAGAGGTCCTCGCCGCCGGGCTTGAACCCGACGACGCCGCAGGCGGCAGCCGGCACGCGGATGGAGCCTCCGCCGTCGGAGGCATGCGCAGCGCGCAGCAGACCCCGCGCCACCTGGACCGCCGCTCCGCCGGAGGAACCGCCCGGCGTATGGCCCGGGTAGAGCGGATTATCCGGGTGCGCCAGGCCGACAGGTTCGGTGTCCACGCGCAGGCCCAGCTCGGGCGCGGCGGATTTGCCGACGACGAGCGCGCCGGCGTCGATAAGCTCCTGCACGAAAGGATCGGTCTCCTCCGCCACGTAGGCACGCTCGGCATGCCCGAGCGTGGTGGGCATGCCGGCGACATCGTTGAGATCCTTAACCGAGAGAATCCAGCCGCTCAAACGCCCGTGCGCCTGCGGCCGGCGTTCGAGGTCGAAGTACGTGAAGCCGTGCTCCGCAGGGCTCAGACCAGATAGGTCCTCGCGCAGCTTGTCCAGAGTGAACTCGGTGCTCTCCATGGCGGCTCAGTTTAGTAGTTGTGTGAGATAAAGTTGCTGTCATGAGCACCACGATCGCATTCCTCGGGCCCGCTGGAACCTTTACGGAAGCGGCGATGCAGCATTTCGCCGCAGACTTTGCTTCCCCCGAGGGGATGCCGGTGAGCTCCCCGGCCGAGGCGCTGTCGGCGGTGCGTTCCGGTGCGGCGGATTATGCCTGCGTGGCTATCGAAAACTCCGTGGACGGGCCGGTTACTGCCACCTTTGACGCGCTTGCCGCCGGCTCCCGGGTCCAGATCTACCGCGAGGTAGACCTGCCGGTGTCCTTCTCCATTCTGGTGCGCCCCGGCACTACCGCAGAGAATCTTCGCACCTTCTCTACGCATCCCGTGGCCTACCAGCAGGTGCGCGGTTGGTTGAAGCAGAACTTGCCGGACGTGGAGTATGTTCCGGCGGCGTCGAATGGTGCGGCGGCGCAGGCCGTGGCGCGCGGGGAGGTGGATGTCGCTGCCGCCCCTGCCCGCGCAGCGGAGGTCTTCGGACTGGATTCTATTGCGGAGAATGTGGCAGATGTCGCGGGGGCCACGACTCGTTTCGTCCTCGTGGGACCGGCCGGAAAGCCGACCGAGCGGACCGGCAACGACAGGACGTCCGTCATCTTCACCCTGCCCAACGAGCCGGGCTCCCTGGTAGGGGCCCTACAGGAATTCGCGCACCGCGGGGTGGACCTCTCCCGCATCGAATCCCGCCCGCTGCGCACCGTCTTCGGTAACTATCGCTTCCACGCCGATCTCATCGGACACATTGAGGACCAGCCGGTGGCGGAGGCTCTGCGGGCACTGTGGCTGCGGGCGGAGGACGTCGTTTTCGTTGGTTCCTGGCCTTCCGTAGTGGCGCAAGGGGAGGCGCCACGGAACTTGGCGCGGTTGCAAGAGGCCGATGAATGGGTAGCGCAGGCGCGCACCGGCCAATAGTGTGGTGAAGCATGACCGGAAGAATCATCCTGCTGCGCCACGGCCAGACCTTTTCCAATATTGACCGCGTTATGGATACCCGGCCTCCGGGCGCCGAGCTCACCGAGCGCGGCCGCGGCCAGGCAGAAGATGTGGGCCGCGAGCTGGCTGAGCTGTGCGCGGGTCGCCGCGTGCGCTTTGTGTGTTCTATTGCCCTACGCGCCCAGCAGACCGCGATGCTGGCCGCCCGTACCTTCGGCGAGGCCGCCGATGAGCGCAACGTTCCCGTGGAAGTGCGGGTGGGCCTGCACGAGGTTTTCGCAGGTGATCATGAAATGAGCGGCAGCGAAGACACCCACCGCGAATACATGGTGGCACTGCGCGGCTGGCTCGACGGTGACGAGACCGCCCGGATGCCTGGCGGCGAGAGCTACGTGGATGTGCTCGAGCGCTACCAACCGGTGTTGGAGGATCTCGCTGCCGAGCTGGAGGATGATGAAGATATCGTCGTCGTCAGCCACGGCGCCGCCATTCGCGTGGTGACGAAGCATGCCTGCTGCGTGGACCCAGACTTTGCTTATACAGGTTATATGCCGAACTGCCGTTTTACCCTCATGGAGCCGCAGGGCCAGCCTTTTGGCCAGTGGACGCTCAAGCGCTGGGCGGATACAGAAGTCTAGTTCGGGGTCCTTCGCTTTGGCGACGGTAGGTGCCCTTCCGGGCACCTACCCCCAGCCGAGCTCGTGGAGGCGGTCTTCCTCAAATCCGAAATAGTGCCCGACCTCGTGGAAGACGGTCACCATGACTTCGTGGGCGAGATCCTCTTCCGAGTTGCTGATGGCCTGCAACGGCTGCCGGTAAATGGAAATGGTATCCGGCAGGTAGCCGGTGTGTGAGGCGGTGCGCTGCGTGAGCATGACGCCCTCATAAAGCCCCAACAGTTCAGGGTTCTCCGGGTGTTCCTCCTCGACGAGGATGACCAGGTTGCGCATCTGATCAACGAAGCGATCCGGAATTTTATCCAGGGCCTCGCCGACCATTTCCTCAAAGCGTTCTTCGCTGACCTCGTACATGTGGTTACTTCCTGTTCAAGGGCCGGGCTTAGAGGGCCGGTGCCGCAGCTTCAGGGGTGGCGGGAGCGGCGCTCGCACCAGCTGGCTCGGCATTCTCGCCGCCCGGCTGAGCATTCGAGTCACGCAATGGGTTGCGCTTCGGCTGCTCGGTCGGTGGGGCGCCGTTAATGCTCAGGGCCTCGCGTCCCCCTGTGGCAGAGCCGGTGATCTCGGAGAAGTGGCCGTCCTTGATGTGGATCAGTGAGCAATTCACCGAACGGGAGCCACTCTCCCAGGTCTCGCGGCTCATCGCACCCCAGAAAGGTTGCAGCGTGGACTGGTAAAGGTTCTCCTCGCCGCCCAGGTAATCCATGGCATTTTGGGTACAGGTCTCGGAGAGGAACTTATCCATGTCCTCATCGCTGGGGTAGCCATTGGGGAACTTCTCGGCCAGGTTGATGACGGATACGGTCTCCAACTGGTGCGGTTCCTGGCAAGGCACGGTATTGAGCACCTGTTTATCATCCACCTTGCGGCATTCGCCGGGCTTGGCGACGACCGCCTGGTCCACCTCGCTGACCTTGCCGGTGGATTCCTGCGGTACGCCGTTGACGTCGGTCGTCTGCAGGCCGCACAGCAAGGTGCGGTCACCCTGATCCCAGGATGTGGCTGGGGGCAGGATGGAAGCAATGTCATAGCGCCCGTTGGGATCCCACTTGCCATTGAGGTAGCTCACCGTGGGTGCCTCGCACAGCTCATCGCGCAAGGCGTTTTGGCGTGTGATGTCGGGGCGCGTGGCGTTGGGGCCGAACTCGCTGGTGGGGTAGGCGCTGAGATCCTCGCGAGCCGAGACCTCGAAGCGGTGTGGTTTATCGCAGCTGATCTGCTCAAAACCGGTGGCGGTGCCATCTGGGGCGATGTCCCACGTCACGCATGCCCCAGCGGAGGCGGTAGTGAAGGGAGCAGCTTCGCCGTCGGCGGCAGAAGGATCGGCAGCCTGACTGCCGTCGGCGCTGGAGCTAGCGGAGCCATGTCCGGCCGAATCGGTGCCGGTTGGCTCGCCGCTGAAGAGGCCGTAGGAGGCCATGAAGACGGCCGCGGCCAATGCTGCAACGAGGACGACGCGGATGGCGGAGGCGGAGCGCCATGCAGATGAAGTGCTCATAGAACTCCTCATACTACTCCCTTAGCAGCCCTGGCTTCTAGCCCGCCCAGTGCCGTTCGGGGCGAGGGCACGGTTAGATACGCGTGCGGGAGACGTGGGTCGTGAGCCGGTAGCGGTCAGTGCGGTAGACCGAGGAGCACCATTCAACTGGCCGGTCCCCGGAGCGGGCGAGGCGGGTGATGTGGAGAAGCGGGGGGTTCGGGGGGACGTCGAGAAGCTCGGCGATGTCCTCCTCCGCCGCCACCGCGGTGACCGTTTGCTCGGCCTCGGTGATGGGGACCTCGAAGGTGCTATCCAGAATCGCGTAGACGGAATTATAGATGTCATTTTCTAGCAGCGTCGGCGCGAAGGCGGAGTTATACCAGCCGTCGTCGATGGAATAAGGCTCGCCATCGCCCAAGCGCAGGCGCCGCAGGTGGGTGTGTGCAACCGTGGTTTCTGTGCCGAAGAAATCACAGACCTCGCTGGGCGCGGTACTGCGCTCGCCCAGCAGGATTCTCGAGGAAGCCTGTACTTTTTGGTAACCCATCTCATCGGAAAAGGACGCCAGATGGAGCCGGGAGACCAGTGGGTTCGGAGCCACGAAGGTGCCCTTGCCTCGCACGCGCCGCAGGCGGCCTTCGGCCACTAAATCACCGATAGCGCGGCGCACGGTGATGCGGGAAACACCGTAGGTTTCTTCGAGAATGCGCTCGCCGGGGAGGATGTCACCGGGTTTGAGGGTGGTTCGGCAGAGCTCGGAGAGAATATCCCGCAGCTGAGCGTGCTTGGGCACGGGGCTGTCGGTAATAATGTGAGGTGCCATAGTATCCATGATAGTGCGCTGGTTATGACCAGCGCAAAGGTATGGCCGTGCGCTAGACTATCCGGCGTGATTGATCTCAAGTTTCTTCGCGAAAATCCCGATGTCGTCCGCGCCTCCCAGGTAAACCGTGGGGAGGACCCCGCTTTGGTGGACCAGCTGCTCGCCGCCGATGAACAGCGCCGCGCGGCCATTGTGAAGGCAGACCAGCTGCGTTCGGAGCAGAAGGCCTTTGGCAAGAAGATTGGCCAGGCCTCCCCCGAGGAGCGCCCGGCACTGCTGGAGGGCTCTAACGAGCTGAAGGAAAAGGTCAAGGCGGCCGGCGAGGAAGCGGCCGCGGCCGAGGCCAAGGTGACGGAGCTGCAGTACCAGCTCTCCAACGTGGTGGAGGGTGCTCCGGCGGGCGGCGAGGATGACTTCATCGTGCTCGAGGAGGTCGGTGAGAAGCCGCAGTTCGACTTCGAGCCGAAGGATCACCTGGAGTTGGGTGAGACGCTGGGGCTTATCGACGTCAAGCGGGGCGCCAAGGTCGGCGGCGCACGTTTCTACTACCTCACTGGTGATGGCGCCTTCTTGCAGCTGGGCATGCTGATGCTTGCTGCGCAGAAAGCCCGCGAGGCCGGTTTCCAGCTCATGATCCCGCCGGTGCTTGTGCGCCCAGACGTCATGCAGGGAACTGGCTTCTTGGGTCAGCACTCGGATGAGGTTTACTACCTGCCGGCGGATGATCTTTACCTGGTCGGCACCTCCGAGGTGGCCTTGGCCGGCTACCACAAGGAAGAAATCATCGACCTGTCCAAGGGGCCGCTGCAGTATGCGGGCTGGTCCTCCTGCTTCCGCCGCGAGGCGGGTTCTCACGGCAAGGACACCCGCGGAATCCTGCGCGTGCACCAGTTCGACAAGCTGGAGATGTTTGTCTACTGCAAGCCGGAAGACGCCGAGGAGATGCACCAGAAGCTGCTGAACATGGAAAAGGACATGCTCGCGGCGATGGAGCTTCCCTACCGCACCATCGACATCGCGGGCGGGGATCTGGGCTCCTCCGCGGCGCGCAAGTTCGATAACGAGGCGTGGGTGCCGACTCAGGAGACCTACCGCGAGCTCACCTCGACCTCGAACTGCACCACCTTCCAGGCCCGCCGCCTGTCCACGCGCTACCGCGATGAGAACGGCAAGACCCAGTACGCCGCTACGCTCAACGGCACCCTGGCGACCACCCGCTGGCTCGTGGCCATTCTGGAGAACCACCAGCAGGCAGACGGCTCCGTCGTGGTTCCGGAGGCACTGCGCCCATTCGTGGGCAAGGACGTTCTGTACCCCGTAAACTCCTAGAAGAACGCGGCGCGCGGCGGCTCGCGCGCCGCCCTCTCTTGTCCCTCCTCGCTGCTCTCGACGGCGGGGTCTTAGCTGTTTGGAGCACCATGAGCGCTGTGACTAATTTCCTCTACCGGCAGATCACGCACATCGGCCGCGGGGTGACTCTGGCCCAGGGGCTCAAGATGCGCCTGTCCGGGGAGGGGAATATCCCGGACAAGGGCGGGGCCGTCATCGTGTGCAACCACACCGGCTACATGGATTTCCTCTTCGGGGCCTTCTTGGCTTACCGCAAGCGCCGTTTGGTGCGCTACTTGGCTAAGGCCTCCATCTTCCAGGCGCCGGTGGCCGGGCAGCTTTTTCAGGTGATGGGGCATGTGCCGGTGGACCGTATTGATGGTGGGGCGTCGATTGTGAAGGGCATCGAGCTGGCCAAGAGCGGGGAGCTCGTGGGGGTCTTCGCAGAAGGAACGATTTCTCGCAGCTTTGAAATCCGCAGCATGCGCAACGGCGCGGCTCGTATTGCGCATGGCGCGGGCGTTCCGATTGTTCCGCAGGTTATCTTTGGCTCCCAGCGCATCTGGACGAAGGGGCAGAAGAAGCACTTGGGCCGCACGAAGACGCCGGTGCTGATTAAAGCCTTGGAGCCCTACTACACAACGGGCGATTTCGACGCGGATATCGCGGAGGTGCGGCGCCGTATGCAGGTGGCCCTGGAGGGCCTGTGGGCCGACTATGAGGCGGAGTTTGGCCCGATGCCGGCCGGCGAGTTTTGGGTGCCGGCCCGCAAGGGCGGAGGTGCGCCAACGTTGGAGGAGGCTGAGGCCCAGGACTCCGAGGTGGAGAGTGAGCGCTACCGTGTGCGCCGGCTGCGCGATGACCTAACCAATCTCAAGGACCGCGTCTCTGAGGCCACGGTGGAGCTCATGCGCGACCGGATGGCGCTGATGAAGCGGACTGATTCCGAAGAATCGGGAGCAGGGCTTGGCGGCGAGTACGCCGACGCCACCCAGGAAAACGACGGCGCGCAAGTTGAAAGCTCAGCCGCTGAGAAAGGCAAAGAGCGCCCGCGTACTGCTCCGGAGACTCTGGAGTGGATCAAGGAGAACCTCAACTCGGTGGTTGAGGAAGCCATGCGCGGCGTCGGGGAAGGCCGCGACAAGGTCACGGAGGTTATGGCGCAACTGAAGTCCGATGTGGTGGAGGCCCAGGCCTCCATGACTGCGAGCAGCAAGGAGATCTTTGCCGGCTCCGTGGTGGAGCAAGGTTTGCTCTCGGCAGCGACGCAATCGCGCATCATCGTTTCCCGTCTGCCGCACCGCGTGAAGGCGCAGTATTCCACCGTGCCGCGGGTGATTGTGGCGGATCAGAGTGCGCTGAGCATGGAGAACGGGGAAATTTCACAGCGGCTCCAAGAAGCGCTTGCGCAGTTGCACCCGCAGGTTGAGGAGCTGGTTGTGCTTTCGCAGCAGGGCGAAGTTCTGGACGCCGCGGCTTTTGGAGAGCTCCCCCAAACCTGTTGGCGCATTGCGTGCTCGGACGGGGCTGAAGGGGCGCAGTTCAACGATGCTCCCGGGGGCGTGGTGGTAACGGCCTCCTCCCCCGCAGAGGGGCTTGCGGCAGTGGCGAAGAAGATCGGGGTCGAGCCCAAGGACCTCCTGTTCTTTGCCAATGAGCCTGGGGATGAAACCTTTGCCGACGGCGGGGACGGAGTCGCCGTGCGCATGGTGGCGCTGGAGACCGCCCCCATTGAGGTGATTAAGGCTGCCCAGGCAGTGACCTACTCCGCAGAGCGTTATGGCATGGCAGAAGTACTGGAGGCGATGGCGCGCTTGCAGCAGGAAAAGAACTAAGGATGTAAACCCTGGGCTTGGGAGAGCCCTTGACGTCCGTTAACACCCCCGGAAGGGGGTGTTATTTTATTTTGTCATCCTATGAAACGGCTTGGAAACTCCAGCTTACGGCGGCGGAACTTACGTGTGAGTAGCGTCTCCAGAGAGAAAAACTGGTGATCTATAGCATTGGCCGTGGGAGAAAACTTCTTCTTCATCCGCCCTTCGGGCAGTTGACCGAGGCATCGGTGCACAGGGCGCGCGTGGTGGATGAGCACAACATGCTGCGCATACCGTCAACTGGGACAGGCCTTTCTGACGCCGTGCAGCGAGAGAGGAGACTCGGTCAACAATGACCACGACGAGTATTAACAGCTTCAACCCTGAGTATTTTGAAAAGACCTGGAATGACTACTCCACCGAGGAGTATGACGTCGTCATCATCGGCGGAGGTTCCGTAGGCGCCGGCGCCGCACTGGATGCGGCCACCCGTGGACTGAAGACGGCCGTGCTGGAATCCCAAGACTTTGCGGCGGGTACGTCTTCGCGTTCCTCCAAGATGTTCCACGGTGGCCTGCGCTACCTGGCAATGTTCGACTTCCGCCTCGTTGCGGAGTCCCTCAAGGAGCGCGAGCTCAACATGTCGACCCTAGCGCCGCACCTGGTCAAGCCGCTGAAGTTCATCTTCCCGCTGACCCACCGCGGCTGGGAGCGCGTCATGATGTTCGGTGGTTTTACCCTCTATGACCTCATGGGTGGCGCCAAGAGCGTCCCGATGCAGAAGCACCTCACCCGCAAGGGCGTGCTGAAGGTAACCCCGGGCCTCAAGGAGGACGCCGTCGTCGGTGGCGTGCGCTACTACGACACGCTTGTCGACGACGCCCGCCACACCATGACCGTCCTGCGCACCGCCGCTGAATACGGCGCGAGCGTGCGCACCGGTACTGAAGTGATTGGCTTTGAGAAAGACGGCCGCGGCCGCATCACCGCCGCGAAGGTCCGTGACCTGGAAACCGGCCGCGAAACCACCGTGAAGGGCAAGGCGTTCATCAACGCGACCGGCGTGTGGAACGACAAGATTCAGGAGATGGCGGGCGCTGAAGGCAAGTTCACCGTCCACGCTTCCAAGGGGGTGCACATCGTGGTCCCGAAGGATGCCCTCGATGCGGATGCCGCGCTGTGCTTCGTCACCGAGAAGTCCGTGCTCTTCGTCATCCCGTGGGGTGAGTACTGGATTATCGGTACCACCGACACCGATTGGGAGAAGGGCCTGTCCCTGCCGGATCCGGCGCCGACGAAGGCGGATATCGACTACATTCTGGACGAGGTCAACCAGCGCGTGCGCAACAAGATCACCCGTGATGACATCGTCGGCGTGTACTCCGGCCTACGCCCGCTGCTGTCCGGCAAGTCAGATTCCACCACCAACCTCTCCCGCAACCACGCCGTTGCCCGCGTCGCACCGGGCATGGTGTCCGTCGCCGGTGGTAAGTACACCACTTACCGTGTCATCGGCAAGGATGCCGTGGACCTGGCTGCCAAGGAGCTGGGCACGAAGGTGTCCGAGTCCGTCACCGAGCGCACCCCGATTCTGGGCGCGGACGGCTACCACGCGCTGGCCAACCAGGTTCCGGCACTCGCCCGCCGCTATAACCTCAGCGAGGAGCGCATCGAGCACCTGCTCGGCCGCTATGGCTCGCTGATCGGCGAGGTGCTCGCCCCAGCTGCTGACGACGCCACGCTGCTCGAGCCGGTTCCGGGCGCCGAGAGCTACATCTGGGCAGAGGTGCGCTACGCCGTGACCCACGAGGGCGCCCTGCACATCGACGACATCGTCTCCCGCCGCCTGCGCGTGGCCATCGAGTTCGCCGACCGCGGCGTCGCTGCCGCACAGCCGATCGCTGAGTTCGTCGCCCCGCTGCTGGGATGGGAGCAGGCCGATATCGAGCGCGAAGTCTCCCACTTCACCAAGCACACCGAGGCAGAGCTCGCCGCCGAGGCAGCGTTGACCGACCGTGAAGCAAACGACATCCTCGAGCGCGCAGGAAGCGCACGAGCCACCAAGGAAGAAGCCTAAAAGTCACAGGGGCCCAGCGAGAGGTGGTTTTCCCTCGCTGGGCCCTTGGCCTAGGCAGATAAGAAAGGACATCTTATGACCGGAATGGATGCATTCCTGTGGGAGTTCATCGGCACTGCGCTTCTGCTCCTGCTCGGCAACGGCGTGTGCGCCGTTGTCAACCTCCGAACCTCAGGCGCACGCGGTTCGGACTGGATCGTCATCGCTATGGGTTGGGGCCTCGCGGTCTTCATCGGCGCTAGTGTTGCCGACCCCACCGGCGGCCACCTCAACCCGGCGGTCACCATCATGCTGGCCGTGAATGGTTCCCTCGAGTGGAGCCTCGTGCCCTACTACCTGTTGGGGCAGATTCTGGGCGCCATGCTTGGCGCGTTCCTTGCCTGGGCTACGTTTAAGCAGCTTTTCGACTCCAACAACCTCGACGAAGCCGGCAACGTCACCGGTGCCAACAAGAACACCGGGGGCATCTTCTTTACCGCCCCGGCGCACCCGAACAACGGTTGGAACGCAGTCACCGAGTTCATTGCTACCTGCGTGCTGCTCATGTTCATCGCCTTCGGCCCGGCCGGTGGCGAGTTGGGCCCGCTGAAGTACTTCGCCGTGGCCTTCGTCGTTGTGTCCGTGGGCCTGTCCCTCGGTACTGCCACCGGCTACGCGATTAACCCGGTCCGTGACCTTGGCCCTCGCATCATGTACGCCTTTGTCCTTCCCATTAAGGACAAGGGAGATGCGAATTGGGGCTACGCCTGGGTTCCGGTGGTTGCACCGTCCCTCGCGGCCGTCGCCGTTGGCTTGTTGTCCATGGCTCTCTAATACACACCCCGCTACTCAGAAACGGAGAACACAATGACTACCAAGAGCTACGTTGCAGCGATTGACCAGGGTACGACCTCCACGCGTTGCATCATTTTCAACCACGACGGCGAGCAGGTGTCCGTCGGACAGCTCGAGCACGAGCAGATCTTCCCGGAGAAGGGCTGGGTCGAGCATGACCCGGAGGAAATCTGGAGCAACACCCGCCGCGCGGTGGGTGAGGCTTTGGCCAACGGCGACATCAACGTCGAAGACATCGCCGCCCTCGGTATTACTAATCAGCGCGAGACCACCGTTGTGTGGGACAAGAACACTGGCAAGCCGGTGTACAACGCCATCGTCTGGCAGGACACCCGCACCACCGAGATTTGCAAGGAGCTCGCTGGCGACGAGGGCGCGGACAAGTGGCGTCGCCGCACCGGCCTCATCATCAACTCCTACCCAGCCGGCCCGAAGGTGAAGTGGATCCTCGATAACGTCGAGGGTGCCCGCGAGCGCGCGGAGAAGGGCGAGCTGCTCTTCGGCACCATCGATACCTGGCTGCTGTGGAACCTCACCGGTGGCGCCGACGGCGACAACGGCCAAGAGGCCCTGCACGCCACGGACGTCACCAATGCCTCGCGCACCTTGCTCATGGATATCGAGAAGCTCGAGTGGGATGAGGAACTGTGCAAGGAGATGGGTATCCCGACGTCCATGCTCCCGGAGATCCGCCCGTCCCTGGGTGACTTCCGAACCGTGCGCGAGCGCGGCTCGCTGGCCGGCGTGCCGATTCGCGCCATTTTAGGTGACCAGCAGGCCGCCATGTTCGGCCAGGGCTGCTTCCGCCCGGGTTCCGCCAAGAATACCTACGGTACCGGCCTGTTCCTCCTGCTCAACACCGGTACTACCCCGAAGTTCTCCGAGAACGGCCTGCTCACCACCGTGTGCTTCCAGCGCGAGGGCGAGCGCCCTGTCTATGCGCTCGAAGGGTCCGTGTCCATGGGCGGTTCCTTGGTGCAATGGCTGCGCGATAACCTGCAGATCATCCCGAACTCTGCCTCCATCGAGAACATGGCCCGTGAGGTTAAGGACAACGGTGGCGTCTACATCGTTCCTGCCTTCTCTGGTCTGTTCGCCCCGTACTGGCGCCCGGATGCCCGCGGCGTCATCGTGGGCCTGACCCGCTTTGCCAACCGCAAACACCTGGCCCGCGCGGTCCTCGAGTCCACGGCGTACCAGACTCGCGACGTCGCCGATGCCATGGTGGCGGACTCCGGCGTGGAGATCACCGAGCTGCGCGTCGACGGCGGCATGACGATGAACGAGCTGCTCATGCAGTTCCAAGCGGACATGCTTGGCGTGGAGGTGCACCGCCCGAAGAACGTGGAGACCACCGCCACCGGTGCTGCATTCGCCGCGGGCCTTGACTCCGGCTTCTGGGATGACCTCAGCGTGCTGAGCTCCCAGCAGGGTGACTTCAAGGTGTGGAAGCCGCAACGCGAAAAGGAAGAAGTCGAGGCTCTCTACCGCGATTGGAAGCGCGCCATCAAGCGTTCCCTGAACTGGGAAGACGTGGACGATGACGACGTGATTGCCTAAGACCTGAACGACGCACGAGGACGCGGCCGTGACGAGTAATCTCGTGGCGGCCGCTTTCGTCGTTGGGCGCTTATCCGTGCCGTCGTGTGTCTCAACCTGACGTAGACTCGGGGCTATGGCCAATGAAGTATTCTCGGACCACGCTCCGCGCCTCATCATCAGCGATATCGACGGTACTTTGTTGGACCGAAACCACCGGGTGCCCAAGCGAAACCGCGAAGCTGTGGCCCGTGCGGTCGCCGCGGGCAGCGAGTTTGCGCTGGCAACTGGGCGCCCCTTCCGGTGGATCATGCCCGTGCTCGAGCAGCTGACCGTGCGCCCAGTCTGCGTGACATCAAATGGTGCGGTGATTTATGACTCGGCGGAGGACCGCGTTCTCTCCGCCCACGAGCTTTCGCCTGAGGCCCTCGCTGAAACCGTGAAGGTCGCTGCAAAGGTGCTCGAACCGCATGGCGGGGTTGGCTTCGGGGCGGAGCGCGCGGGAGGCTCGGTCTTGGACCCGGTTGAGGAACTCTTCGTGGTGGAATCGCACTATTCAGAGAACGCGCTCTTTGAGGGCTTCGGGCTGGTGAGCGTGGGGGAGTTGGTGTCTCGACCGGCGGTCAAGCTGTTGATTCGTAATACCGCGTTCTCGGCGCCGGAACTCTACGAACTCATCGCGCCGCACATTGATTCCGAGCTTGCTCACGTGACCTACTCGATGTCCGAGGGCGTTCTAGAGGTTGCGGCCCCCAACGTGACGAAGCGCCGCGGAGTGAAGTGGCTGGCTGAGCATCACGGTATCGCCCGCGAAGACATCATCGCCTTTGGCGATATGCCCAACGATATCGAGATGCTTGAGTGGGCAGGGTGCGGTGTTGCCATGGAGAATGCGCATCCGGATGTCGTGGCCGCTGCAGATGCAGTGACGCTGCCGCACCATCAAGCAGGTGTGGCAAAGGTCCTCGAGCGCTGGTTCTGATATCTCCGGTTGCGGGGTGCGTGGTGGTGTTTTAGTCTTTGTCGCATGGGGGATTTGGAGACTTATTTCTCCTACCGCAGTTCGGGGTTGGATCTTGTGGGGCTTGCGGTAGGCAGTGTGGATGGTTTACGCGCGCGTGGCGCTTCATTGGCTGATGCGGTGGAGTTAGCTGGGCTGCATCGTGTGTATTTTGGGTCGACGCGTTTTACGGGCAAGCAGCGCCAAGCGCGTGCGGCTGCGGTTGCCCAAGGACATGATGTGGCGTCGTTGAACTTGATTGAGGCGTATACCGCCAAGGTGAAAAAGGAGTTGGATGCGTGGAATCTGCGTGTCAGGTTGGCAGGGACTCCAGCACACCAAATCCCAAAGGTAGCGAAGGAACGCTTGAAGCAGTTGCGGCCGCAGCGGGTGCCTGAACCTGGGGTGCGCTTGACGTACCGGAAGGTGGGGCCGCATTCGTTGACGATTACTGATTCAGCCTTGCGCATTAGTGAGATGCGTGGGACTTTGGAGTCGATTAATCCGGCTGATTTGTTGGATGCGGCAGGTCAGGTGTTCTTTAACCAGGCGCATGGGGGTTCGAAGCCTGCGGTGGCGACCAATGTGGTGGTTACGTTGGATGAGTTGGACCAGATTGTGCGGGGTGAGGGCGATGATATTGAGCTCGTGCTTACCAACGGTGGGCGGATGACGGGCCGGGAGTTTGTGACCTATAAGTTTGCTGAGGTTGGGTATGTGACTTTGGTGCATCCGACTATAGGGCCGGTGTGGTTGCATCGTGTGCGGCGTTTGGCTGGGTTTGAGCAGCGGTTAATGGCGAGTGCGGAGCATCCGACGTGTGCGCGTGAGGGGTGTAATAAGCCGGCGGATTATTGCCAGGTGCATCATTTAGTGCCGTGGCAGGCGGGTGGGGCGACGGATCCGCCGAATCTGACGATGTTGTGTGCTTATCACAATGGCATCAATGATGATGACCCGGATAAGCCGACTGGTGCCGGCTATGTCTTTAGGTTGCGGGGCGGGGTGGGGTATGTACCACCCTGGGCGGAGCCGATTACTTCGCAGCCGGCATACCAAGCGGCACAGGCAGCATTGAAGCAGCAGACCACAGGGGACTTTTTAGGTTCAGCCCTCCCGGATACCTAAACCCCAAGCCCAAATAAATGCCGAAGCGGAAGCCATCAGGTGGCTCCCGCTACATCGGCGATCCCGCTTAGACTTGGGGTGCTTTGGGGTTAGTCCGTGAACACCTGAATCTGCTCAGTCTCCGGGTTGTAGACAATGGAACCGCCCTGGAACTGCACGCGGACTTCCTTGCCGAGGCCGGTGGGGACTTCGTTGGACGTCGGCAAGCCGAGCGTCGCCGCGTTGTCGCCGGACGCCCATTCCTTGGCGATGCGTCCCACGAGTGCGTGCGTACCAGTGTCCTCAGAGCCTAGGACGATGCCGTTCTGAAAGAGCTGGTAGATGATGCCGGCCGACTCATCCGGCCCGCCCACAGCCAATCCCAGCGCTGGGCCGAAGGCGTTAAGGACCGCCGTCCACGTTTCCTTCAAGCCCTCGTTCTTGCTCAAGGACAGCACCTTGGTCACGATGCCCGGGATCTGCTCCACCGGCAGCCCGTTGACGGTCTGGTCCGTGTCAATCTGCTGGTCCGAGCGGGCATACATGATGGCGAAGAGCGTGCCGGCCAGGCCTACCAGTGCTGTTACGGTGCTCATCGGGATTTCAGTATCGCCCAGCGAGGATGTTGCCTCCTGGGCCGGTGCGGGGGCAGACGGCGCAGCCGTGCTCGGCGTGGAGTCAGGGGTGTCTGGTGTGGTCGTATCCTCGCTGTCCCAGTCCGTCGACGTCGAACCAGACGCGCCCGACTTGATGGCCAGGTACTTCTTGTGCGCCGCCGCGCGGATCTTCGGCCATTGGGCA
Organism: Corynebacterium sp. HMSC074E01; assembly: GCF_001808885.1. NCBI lineage: Bacteria > Bacillati > Actinomycetota > Actinomycetes > Mycobacteriales > Corynebacteriaceae > Corynebacterium > Corynebacterium sp. HMSC074E01. Next base: position 129,279 of record NZ_KV794844.1, on the reverse strand, counting down.
ATGGTGTATTGCCCCGGGCACGCGGTGTAGTGCACATCGCTGTGGCCGAAGAGGCCATAGACGGGGGCAGAAGCGCCTGCTGGGTAGCGCGAACCACCGAAGCCCTCCGAGCGAAGGGAGACGCGGGAGGTCGGATCGACACCGGAAATGGCGCCCTTCCAGCCGGCAAGGTCGGTGACAGATTCCAAGAGGGCTTCCGTCGGCTGCGCAGTCTCGTAGTTGCCGATCATGGAGATACCCCACGTGTTCTTGTTAAAACCGCCGATGTGCGCACCCTGCACAGCTTTAGCGAGCCCGCCGTAGCGGCCCTCGTAGATGGTGCCGTACTTATCCACCAGCGCGTTGTATCCGATATCGCACCAACCTAAATTCTGGGCGTGGTACTGGTAAGCAGCGCGCACCTGCGCGGCTGCTTGCGCGCGGGTGTAGTTATTGGAACCCGCGGTGTGGTGCAGCGCGATGGCCTTCACACCGTCGTCGTAGTCGGCGCCCTTGCAGCGGATATTCTCATTCGCGCCCCAGCCGGCGCGCGAAACCACGCGCGGCATGCCATCGGTCTCAGCGGTTGGCTCAATGCCCTCGCCCTCCTGGGCGTTGCCGTCCATGAAGACAGCCTCGAGGCCTTCGACGTCGCTGTTGGCCGGAAGCTCTTCGGTCTCGGCAACGGGGGCGATGTCGCCGACGTTGAAGGGGGCGTCGTCAAGCGCGGCGTCCTCAACGGGGGACTCGGTGAGTTTTTCATCCAAGTTCGACCCGGTCACCAGGTCCACGTTGTTGATGGATACCTGCACGTCGTTGGTATCTCCCACGAAGATGAGCTCGGTGCCGTTCGTGGCGTTGGGGTCATCGTTGTTGTAGGACATCGAGTCCATGTCGTACCACTCGGACCAGGACCCGTCCGGCTGCTTCGCGCGGACGAAGGCCGCGACATCGCGCGTGCCCTTCCACGTGACGGCGAAGGAGGAGAAGGTCTCATCGCGGTGGAATTGCTTGACGGCGCGCGGGCCTTCGCCCTCGCCCTGGGCTGCGATGGCCGGGTCATCCACCACGACCGTTTCGCCAGAACCGAAGGTTTCGGAGGCCGAGCTCACTTCGATGGGGCCGCTGCCCGCTTCCTGGGTCTGGATGAGGGTTTGGCCGCCCACGGCTGCGGCAGCGACCACAGCGATCGAGGTGACCGTGGCGATAACCGGCGTTGACCACGTCGATTTCGCGGGAACAAGACGACGTTTGAGGTGCACTGTTACTCCCTAGGATGGTGGCGCCACAAGGTTAAGAGAAGCGCAAAAAGTTAACTAACGGGACAGATGGTACGTCAGGTGTTGGAGTGAAAGAAGGTGTGACACGCGAGTTTCCTCGCTTGGGTGTCACCCGCCGTTTTGCACGTGTTGCTGCCTTAAGCTGGTGGCCATGACTGCATATGACCTCATCGTTGTTGGATCTGGATTCTTCGGCCTGACCGTGGCCGAGCGCGCAGCCTCCCAGCTGGGCAAGAAGGTGCTCATCGTCGAGCGCCGCGAGCACCTGGGCGGCAACGCCTACTCGGAGGCCGAGCCGGAGACCGGCATCGAGGTCCACAAGTACGGCGCGCACCTCTTCCACACCTCGAACAAGCGCGTGTGGGAGTACTGCAACCAGTTCACCGACTTCACCGACTACCAGCACCGCGTCTTCGCCATGCACGACGGCACGGCCTACCAGTTCCCCATGGGCCTGGGCCTGATTAACCAGTTCTTCGGCCGCTACTACTCCCCGGATGAGGCGCGCGAGCTCATCAAGGAGCAGGCCGGCGAGTTCGCCGTAGATGAGGCGCAGAACCTGGAGGAAAAGGCCATCGCGCTCATTGGCCGCCCGCTCTACGAGGCATTCATCCGCGATTACACCGCAAAGCAGTGGCAGACCGATCCGAAGGAGCTGCCGGCCGGCAACATCACGCGCCTGCCGGTGCGCTACACCTTCAACAACCGCTACTTCAACGACACCTACGAGGGCCTGCCCGTCGACGGCTACGCGGCCTGGCTGGAGAAGATGGCGGAGCACGAGCTTATCGACGTCCGTCTGGGCACCGACTGGTTCGACGTGCGCGAGGAAGTGCGGGGGGCGTCGCCAAGCGCGCCGGTGGTCTACACCGGCCCACTGGATCGCTACTTCGACTTCGCCGAGGGTGAGCTGGGCTGGCGCACGCTCGACTTTGACCTGGAGGTGCTGGAGACCGGTGACTTCCAGGGCACCCCGGTGATGAACTACAACGATGCGGACGTGGACTACACCCGCATCCACGAGTTCCGCCACTTCCATCCGGAGCGCGCCGATAAGTACCCCAAGGGCAAGACGGTGATTATGAAGGAGTACTCGCGCTTTGCCGAGAAGGGCGATGAGCCGTACTACCCGATTAACACCCCGGAGGACCGCTCCAAGCTGGAGGCCTACCGCAAGCTCGCCGCCGCTGAGGCCCGCGAGAACCAGGTTCTTTTTGGTGGCCGCCTGGGCACCTACCAGTACCTGGACATGCACATGGCCATCGCGTCCGCGCTGAGCATGTTCGATAACAAGCTGGCCCCGTTCTGGAATGAGGGCAAGGCCCTGGAGCAGGAGCGCGGCCACTAAGCCGCGTGCGGCCTGTACGGGTTAGTCCCCGTGGCGCGCTATGCTGAGACACCTCGATGGAAGGAGGTGACGGCATGGCCCAGCGCAAGAAGAAGCGTGCAGACCGCAGCATGTGGAAGATGTCCCCGGAGCGGCTCGAGGAACACCTCAAGCTGCGCAGTCGCGCAACGCGCATTCCCGATAAGAAGAAGGAACAATCCAGGAAGGCCTGCCGGAACACCCGGCAGGCCTTTGGCCTTTCTTTGGGAGGTTTCGCCAGCGCACGGGGCCGGGACGCCGCACATAAAACTTGTCGGACGCTCAACGATTGATTAAAGTTAACAGCAGGTTAACAATAGGCGAACAGAAAGTGAGTTTAGAGATGACTTCCCCTAACGCCCGCCGTTTCGATACGTTGCGCCACGACTTGCACGCAGATTATGGCCACGAGTACACCGCGCAGGAGATTGATTCCTTCCTCGACGCCACCATTGAGCGTCACGAAGCTGGTGCGACTTTAGAAGAGTTCATTCCTGTGATGGTGGAGCGCGAGGTCCGCGAGCACTTCGGTACGCACCGCATCCACGTGCGTTTCGCCGCAGGAGCTGACCACGCGCTGGCGCAGGCTGCCGTAGCGCTGACGAAGAAGTACGCCGGCGAGGCCCTGCTTGTCGACGCCGCCGTAGCCCACCCCGAAAACGACCCCGACTCCCACATGGCCCACGTGCTCCAAGAGCGCGGCATGGCGGAGCACCCGGACCGCTACCTCGAGGACCTGCGTCTGGTGACCATCCCGGATTACATCGTGTACTTGGGCCGCGAGATCCCGCGCGACGAGGCCGGCAAGGACATCAAGATTTGGGACATCGCCACCGCCGAGACCGTGGAGGAGACCCGCGAGCTGGCCGATGACCTCGGCGCCCGCGTGCTCTACATGCTCAACCGCCTGGGAATCGAGCCCATCTCGGAGGATGCCGCTGTCACGGCCTAAATCAGCTGGATAAAGACTTCCTCAACGCGGTCGACACTGCGCAGGGAATCTGGAAGGTTAAGACCGGCATGGGCGATGACGTAGGCGTCGCGTACATCGGTCTTGGAGTTGCCGACGTGGATGCGAGAGAGCTGCCGCATCGCAAGCCCTGGTAGATGGCGAACATCTGCCCCCATGTCTTGGGCGACTGCGACGGTCAACCGGCCGATGTTGTTGGGAATAACAAGGACCGAGGCGTTGTCGGCGAGGAATTGGCCGAAGAGCTTGCGTAGCGAGCCTTCATGCTGATTGATGCGTTTGGACAGGACTTGCCTGCCTTGGGGATCGAGGACGCAGGCGTGGTGGAAGTATTTGCCGACGTCTACGCCAATGACGAAGTCATAGGCCATGGGTGTATGCCTCCTAGCGATGAATGAGAAGTTGGACTATTTAAGCTTCATCGCTGGGGTTGTCGGACATGCTTGCGCTGGCATCCACATTACTGTGAGACCTCATACCACCTGGGCTGGGTCGGGTTCCTATTAGCAGTTTGAGGATGTCACTGTCTTCGGCGGCATCACCCCCGGATCATTTTCAGACAGGGGCGGGAACAAGCCATACCGAAGCCAGCGACTAGTTCCA
>NZ_KV794844.1:41182-124981 GCF_001808885.1 Corynebacterium sp. HMSC074E01 | reverse complement strand
CCATACCGAAGCCAGCGACTAGTTCCACTGTCCTTTCAGACGGAGGGGCCGGAAATAAACATAACCAGCCCAATCGGGTGGACAGGCTATGAATCTTCGGTGCCCTGAGGTGGAACTGCTAACAACGTAATGGGGGGAAGCGGGGGCAAAGTTAATAATTCGAGTCTGGCATAAGTTGATAAGGATTGCCTAACCTAATACTGTTTCAAGTTATGTTCCGATCGGGAATCGGCAACGGAAGCGAGGCGGCGACGATGAACAGAAAACGTGGATCGACCAGAGAACCCCTCTCCGGAGGGGGAGTCGGGGACGCGGGCCCGGACGGGACGGGCGACGGCGACGCGGTGGCGTCGCAGACGGACGACGGGCGGTTGGTACACGTCGCACCGGTCGCAGCGGGTGGCCGACCATCCACCCGCGATATGCTCGTCGCCGCCGCGATCGGCGTCGCGGGGTCTCTCGTCGTCGTGCCCCTGACCTACCTGCAGGTGTTCGCCGGCATCGCCCACGTTTATCTCGTCGCGGCGACGCTCGGGTTGTGGTTCCTGCAGTGCGTCGTTCCCCTCATCGTCGTCCGCAAGCCTGGCGCGAGCCTCATTGCGTGCCTTGCCATGGGCGTCGTGTCCGCGGCGACCACCCCGTTCGGCGTCGCCGCGATCGGGGCGCTGATCATGGAAGGATTGCTCATCGAGCTTCCATTCATGGTCACCCTGTACCGGCGGTGGACGCGTACCCAGTTCGTGGCGTCGGCGATGTTGTTCTCCGCGCTGATGGGAACGATGGCCCCGCGCGCAGTTGGCGTCGACTCGCCGACCACGCCCATGACCCTGATCAGCTTCGCCGTAGCCTTGGCATCGAGCCTGGTGTTTTTGGTCCTGGGCTTTGCCGTCGCAAAGGGGCTTCGCAGCCGCGGGGTCACCCAGTGACCGGCGGAGCACCTGCGTGCGCCGGTGCGACACGTGGGACGGCCCCGGCCCGGTTACGGGTCAGTGGCGCTGGCGTGCGGCACGCCGATGGGCGATGGGCACCCGACATGGTGGATCTCTCCTTCGACTTCGGCACGATCAATGTCATCACGGGACCCGTGGGATGCGGAAAGACGAGCCTGGCCCACCTCATCGCTGGACTGATCCCCTCGCACATCCCCATCGACCATGCCGGATCCGTGCACATCGTTGATGTCGACGGCACCGAATGCCCCGTGGACGGGGACCGAGTCACCTTCGTCGGGCAAGACCCGGCGACGCAGGTGCTCACGCTCCGAGTCGTCGATGACGTGGCCATGGCCCTCGAGTTTTCCCTCGTGGAAGCCGACATCGTCGCCAAGCGATCAGCCGCGGCCCTATCAGAGCTCGGGCTGTCAGAGCTCGCGGAGAAGGATCCGTGGGCTTTGTCGGGCGGGCAACGCCAGCGGATGGCCATCGCCGGTGCGGTGGCCAGGGCGCCGGAGGTCATGATCTTCGACGAGCCCGCGGCCCACGTCGACGAGGACGGTCGCCGGTCGCTGTTCGCCGCCATCCGTGATTTGCGGGCCCCGGGGCGCGTCATCCTGCTCATCGAGCACGACCTCCGCCCGTTCGACGGGTGGGTCGACACGGTGACGATCCTCGATGCGGACGGGAGCGTCGCCGCCCACGGAGCGCCGGATGGCATCGCGGTGAAGGACATTGCGACGACGGCCGCGACCGCCGGAACGCCGGACGCCAGTACGCCGGGCACGGGGGCGCCGGACCGTCCCGGTCCGGACCGGCGGCGAAGGTCCCGGGGAGCCGGGAATGGCGCCGATCCGGAATCGGAGGCGGATGCCGTTCCGCTGCTGGCCTTGACCGGAGCCAACGTGGCCCGGGGCGGGGAGCGGATCCTGAACGGGGCTGATCTGACACTGGAACGGGGCGAGATCCATGCTCTAGTCGGCGCCAACGGAGCCGGTAAGTCCACTTTGCTGGCGGTGCTGTCGGGCCAGATGAAGGCGGGAGCGGACATACGGATCGACGGCGCGTCCGCCCGGCGCGTCCCCGACGCCTTCGCGTCGTTGGCGTTCCAGAACCCCGAGCACCAGTTCACCCGCGCGACCGTCGCCGCGGAAATCGACTCCGCGCTGGCCGGCACGGACCCGCACGGACCACTCGGCGCCGATGAGCTGCGGAAACTGCGGGAAGCCTTGTGCCCCCGGGCACTTGACCCCGTCTCGCCGTTCGTCCTGTCGGGCGGACAGAAAAGACGGTTGGGCATCTTCCTGGCGGTGGCGGCCAATCGCCGTTTGCTGCTTCTCGACGAGCCGTTGGCGCATCTGGATTCGCCGAGCTCGCGCATCGTACTGGATGCCCTAGCGGAATACGCAGGGGCCGGCGGAACCGTTGTGTTCACGTGCCACGACCGCCGTGCTGCGCGAACGTGGGCGGATCGGGCGAGCATCGTCGCCGAAGGGAAGGTCGCCTGGTCCGGTCCCGCAGCCGACGTGCCGGCTTCCCCGGAGTCGTCCCGGCGGGATCGCGCACTGCCCGCGGCCGGCGCACGGACGTCCTTGGACGAAAGCCCCTGGACCAGTGGATCCGCCGCTCGAAGGCGCGCGGGGTTGAACGCCATCACGATTGTCGCGGCGGTGATGCTCGTCCTCGTCGCCGGGCTGCTCTCCGGCGGAGACGCCGTTCTCGCTCTGACGGGGGTCGCGTTCCTCGCACTCGCTGCGATCGCGGAACGTGACGTTCGGGCGACGGCGGGGAAGGTCCTCCTCGTCCTGTTGATCGGGGTGTTCTTCGGCCTGCTCGGGTGGCGCTCCGAGTTCTACGGCAGTGGGGATCCGGCGGAGGCTGTCCGCCACGGCATCCATCACGGACTGCTACTGACGGCCGTGTTTGCGGGGACGGTCCTGGTCTCCGCGTGTATGCGCGTCGAGGAGCTTTTCGACGCCATGGTGCAACGCCTCCGGGTGCCCTACACATGGTGCACCATAGCGATTTCCGGGGTGAGCATCGCGGCGTTCCTGCGCAGCGAAATCCCCCAGCTGACATGGGCGATTAGATTGCGCTCGATGCGACCGGGGCAGTCTTTCCGCTCCGGCTTCATTCGCGCGACGACGCCCGCGCGCATCGCCTTTCCCCTGTTCGTCAGCGCCGTGCGCTGCGCCGAAAAGCTGTCCCTGACCCTGGCGATGCGCAACTTCGGCCGCCATCCGCGGCGTACCTTCCGCACCGATCACCCCTGGCGAGTGCGTGACGGTTTCGCGGCCGCAGCGTCCGCCGCGGCCTTCGTTGCCGCCCTGGTGTCCGCAGTGACTTGACGGGCACCCGGAACCGGCGGGCCCCGAGCCCGCGAGCGTTTCCGAGCCTGTACGGAGACGCGCCCCACCCAGTTGCTTCAACCCTTCAGACACATCCTCCGGGTCGCGCCATGCGGGCCCGGTCCGCCCGGCACCGGCATGGCGCCGACAACCGAAAGAGGTACCAGTGAACACGATCCGGACCATCAGCGACGTGCCTCGGGACAAGGCCGATGAGACGAAGAAGGGGATCACCTTCGTCGAGAGTCGGCGGGACGTCCTCGTCCCGTACGGCCGGGTCCATGCGGAGGCGGTGGCGGCTGCGACTCGGTTGGCCGAAGCCGGCATCGGCCCCGGCGATCGCGTGATCTTCCAAGTTTCGGAGAACCGCGGGCTCATCCGGGCGTTCTGGGGCTGCGTCTACGCCGGCGCGGGCGATGCGGGGCCGGCGGCCGAGACGACCGTAGTCCGGGCGACCGGCCCAGGTTCCTACAAAATGACCGCGGCGATTGCTGCCGCCACCGTTGCGTCGGTCGCGGGGAAGCCGGTCGCGCCGGGGTGCCGGGATCTCGTCAGCCACCCCCGGCTCCTCGAACCGGTCCTCGCCTTCGCCCGCGATGCAGGCATCCATATCGAAACGCCGCATGACAACCCGACCACGGGGCCACTGCCGGCAGCGGCCCACTGCGACACCAAAGAAAAGGAGAAACGATGACGGATCAAGCTGAACGGGGTGCGGCGATCGTCGTCCGCGACCTCACGAAGAGCTACCCGATTGCGGGCACAGCCGGCACCGCGCCCGAAGGCGGGGCAGGTGCTCCGCCGGACGGCGGGCGCAAGGGAAAGCGCGGTGCCCGGATGCGCAAGCATGTGCTCGACGGCGTGAGCTTCACCGTGCCCGCCGGGTCGATCGTGTCGTTCCTCGGCCACAACGGCGCAGGCAAGACCACCCTCATCCGAATCCTGTCGACGCTCATCACCGCAGACTCCGGCGAGGTGAGCATCTTCTCGCGCGATGTGAAAGAGGACCCGGCGGGCGTGCGCGCCGACATTGCCACCACCGGCCAATTCGCGGCGATCGACGAGAACCTCACCGGCCGGGAGAACCTGGAGTTCTTCGGGCGTCTGCGCGGACTCGACCGCGCCGACGCGGCCGCCCGCGCGACGGAACTGCTCGCGCAATTCTCGCTCGCAGACAGTGCCTCGACGCTGGCGTCGGCCTATTCAGGTGGCATGCGGCGCCGCCTCGACATCGCCGCGTCGCTGTGCGTCGTGCCCAGGCTGCTGTTCCTCGACGAACCCACGACGGGGCTGGACCCGGTCAGCCGCGAAGAGCTGTGGGGCTTCATCCGGCAACTGCGGGACGACGGAATGACCCTGGTGCTGACCACCCAGTACCTGGAAGAGGCGGAGGCACTGGCCGACCACGTCCATCTGCTCAAGGACCGCCGCATCGTCGCCAGCGGAACGCCGGAGGAATTGCGCCGCGACTTCGGGTCGCACGTGCTCCGCGTGTCCTTTGCCACCACCGCCGAGGCGGAGGCGTTCGCCCGCTGCCTCGGAGGAACGTGCCTGGACGGCGCCCGCGTCGCGGGGAAGTCGGTGTCCCTCGACGTCGACCCCGGACCGCAGGTCCTCGAGGCGGTGGCGCAGGCGATGGAGGCCTCGGAAGCGTTGCCGGATTCGCTGAGCGTGTCGCCGCCCACCCTCAACGAGGTATTCATATCGATGAACGCAGGGGGTGCGGCGCGATGAGTGCGACGTCGGTCGCGGCGTTCCTCCGTCGGGATCTGCTGCTGTTGCGACGCAACACCGCGTCGCTGATCTCCATGTTCGTCGTTCCTCCCCTCTTCCTGCTGTGCCTGTACGCGGTGTTTGGGTACTCGGCAGGGCAATCCGGCTTCGGGTACCTGCGTTTCGTGCTCGGCGGCTGCCTGTTCCAGGCGGCGATGTTCACCGCCGCGGCGTCGGCGATGGCGGTGGGACAGGACGTCGAATCCGGGCTCGTTGACCGCGTGCGCGTGTTGCCCGGGGCCACAGGCGGCTATGTCGCCGGCAGGCTCGCCACCGATGTGCTGCGGATGTCCGCGTCGATCGCGGCGCTGCTGGTCGTCGCGTGGTCCTGCAGCCTCGACATGGCTCTCGGTGACGTCGCGTGGACAGTCCTGTGGTCACTGCTCGCCGCCGCGGTCCTGTCCCTGGTCACGGACGGGGTGATCCTGATGGTGCCCGCCCCGGTGTCGACAGCCTCATCGATCCAGGCGCTGGAAATGCTGCTGCTCATGTTCTCCACCGCGTTCATTCCGGCGACCGCTTTGGACGGCTCCCTGCGCGACATCGTGCGCCACATGCCTTTTTCGCCGGTGATCGAGGTGATCAGGGCGGCGTCCCCGGGCACCTTCCCGGATCACGCCGGGGAAGAGGCCGCCCTGTGGCTCGGTGTCGCGGCGGTCGTCGGAATCGTCCTGTTCATCCGCCGGTTCACCTTGAGGAGCGAATCATGATCGACGCCATTTTCGTGCATCTGCGGCGCATCGTCCATACTTGGCTGCGGCGCCCTGACTTCTGGTTCATGACGTTCATTGCTCCGCTCGTGTACCTGTTCATCGTCAACCGCATGTTCGGTGGCCTGGTCAGGCAGCTCACCGGAGAGTTCGAATTCCCGAACGCGGTCATCCTGGTCGTGACGACGTGGGCGTTCATCTTGGCCATCACGGGATCGTCCACTGTGTTCGTTGAACGCAGCAATGGCCTCCACGAGCGGTTGATCACCATGCCGGCACCGTACGCGGCCGTGCCGACCGCACGGATCATCGCCGAGTTCATCCGGATCATGGCGATGACGGTCGTCGTCGCGGCGGTGGCCGCCTTGCTTTCCGACAGCCCCCCTGAGGTGTCCTGGTGGTGGAGGATCACGGTGACCGGCGCGATGGTTGCCGCGGCGGCCGCATGCACCGGCACGTACATCGCGTTCTCCATCACCAGCCCCCAGGGATCCGTGGCCCTCATCCCGTTAATCATCGTTGCGATGTTCGTCAACACGGTGCTCATGCCCGCCGACCACTTCCGTCCCCTCCTGCGCGGAATCGCCGGGCACCCCCCCGTATCCGCGGCCGGCGAGGCCGTCAACGGCACCGGGGCCGCGGGTCTGGTGGTCTGCGCGGCCTGGTTCTTTGGTATCGCCGTGCTCGCGGCGTGGGGCATCGCCGTGAAAACGAGGCCGGGGGAGTCTGCATGACGGGTACGTCCACGGGGGCATCGCCGCCGACGACGGCCCGCGAATCCGAGCATCTAACCCGAAACCGCCGCGTGGACGCGGCCCACATACCCGGAGACAGAACCAGATGAAGTCGATCGCCCAGATCGTCCAGAACAACCGCAGGCTCCTCGCGGCCTACGAGGACAAGGTCCAGCCGAGGTTCCTAAGCCGCTATGCGCGCGAACCGATGGACGTCGCTGCCGTGTACCGGAAGCTCCGTGCGCTGGATCCCGGGCCGGATGCGCCGGCCCGGGTCCTCGACCTCGGTTGTGGAACCGGGTGGCTCGCCCGCACGCTCGCCGCTGAGTCTCGCTATCGCAGGGCGAACATCGTCGGCTACGACCTGTCGCCCAATGCGATCCGCATCGCCCGCGAACGCGCCGCCGCCGACGGGCTCGGGGCCCGGACGGAATTCCACGTTGCCGACATCCTCACGCCGCTCGCGGGAGAGCCCGGCGGGGCCTGTGAAATCTGGGTGTGTGGCGCGCTCCACCAAATGAAGGATGCGGGAGCCGCGCTCGGCAGGGTCTCCGGGCTGCTCGCCGACGGCGGCATCGCTTACGTGCAGACGTTCGTCGAGGATCCCGACGTGAACGAGCGGGTCGACATGGCCGTCATGGCGAAGATGGGCCACCGGGTGTTCCGGGGCAGCGAGCTCGAGGACCTCGCCGAAGCCAACGGGCTGAAGCTGGACGGAGCCTCACGCGCCGGCATGGTGTATTTCTGCACTCTCGCGAAGAAAAGCGCGATCGGGGAGGCGGGGAAGTGAGCGCCGTGGACGGGACCGTCGGCCCGTGGTCGCTGCTCGCCCCGATCCGGACCCGGATGCGTGCGGTGGTCGCGTTGTCCGTCCTGTCGTCGGTGGCTACCGTCGCTTCGCTGGTCGGCATCATCGACATCGCGATGACGTACCCGGAGGCCCCGGTGCATCGGACGTGGTTGGCCGTGGTTGTCATCGTCGTCGCCGCGACGGTGCGAATGGCTGCGGACGGCGCCGCCGGCATGCTCTCGCACCGGGCGGATAACGACCTGCAGCTCTACCTCCGGCGCCGGTTGGTTGCCCATATCCGGAAGCTGCCGCTGGGTTGGCTGGACGCCCGGCGCTCGTCGGGGATCATCGGGTCGGTTGAGAAGGACGTCGCGGCCGTCCACCAGCTCATGGGCCACACCGTTGGCGAGACCGTGGTGGCGGTGCTGGTTCCCCTGCTTTCCCTCATCGCGCTCGTCGCGGTCGATTGGCGGATCGCGGCGGTGGCGGTCGTCCCGGTGCTGGTCACCTTCGCCCTGATGGGCGTGATGATTTCGCGCGGAGCCGGTCTTCAGCGCGACTACGAACGAGCCTCTGAAAAAGTGACGGCTGCGGTCATCGAGTTGGTGCGCGGCATCCCGGTGATGAAGTCCTTCGGACGCGCCAGCCAGGGCGCGGGCCGCTACGATGCCGCGGCGTCGTCGTTCGTCCGCGCGTGGTCCGCCTGGTCCCGGCAGTCGAACATCTATCTCGGGCTCATCGACGTGGTGACGTCCCCGATCACGGTCCTCGCAGTGGTGTGCGGCGCCGGCCTCGCTTTGAGGGACACCGCGGGCGGCAAACCGGAGGGGCTCGTCGCCGGGCTGGTTCTCGGCCTTGGACTCTCCGCGGCGATCGTGCGGGTGGCCATGAACTCCGAACCCATCATCGCGGGGATCGCCGCCCTGAAGTCCATCGCGGAGGTGCTGAGCACGCCGCCGATCGCCGAGCCCGCCGATCCGGTGCCCGCGCGCGGAGGCGCGCTCGAGGTCCGGAACCTGGTCTTCTCCTACGGGGATGGGCCGCGGGTCCTCGACGGGATTTCCGCGACGTTCGAACCGGGGACCCTCACGGCGCTGGTGGGGTCCTCCGGTTCCGGAAAGTCCACCGTCGCCCGGCTGTTGGCGCGTTTCCACGACCCTGTCGAAGGCTCGGTGCTGCTGGGCGGCGACGATCTTCGCGACATCGCCGTGCGCGACGTGCACCGTTCGGTGTCGGTGGTGTTCCAGGATCCGCAGTTGCTCACGCTGCCCTTGCGGGAGAACATCCGGCTGGCCAGGAGAGACGCCACCGACGGCGAAATCATGGCGGCCGCGAAGCTCGCGAACCTCGATACGGTCATCGCGGCGCTGCCGAAGGGCCTGGATTCGGTGGTCAACGTCGACGTGACCTTTTCCGGTGGTGAGGCGCAGCGCGTGGCCATCGCGAGGTCGATTGTCACGGACGCGCCGGTGCTCATCTTCGACGAGGCAACCGCTTACGCGGATCCGGCTTCCGAGGCCCTCATTCAGTCCGCAATCGAGCGTTTGGCTCGTTCGCGGACGGTGATCGTGATTGCGCACAGATTGAGCACGATCCGCAACGCCGACCGCATCCTCGTTCTCGATGGGGGAGCGGTCGCGGAGGCGGGCACCCACGACGAGTTGCTTGCGCGCGGTGGCCGCTACCGGGATCTGTGGCGCGCGTTCGCGCTCGACGACGAACCATCCGCTCCGCGGGGCACTGAATCAGACGATGAAAAGGCAGGGAACCGATGATTCGGGACTTGTGGTCGATGACGGATCGGCTCTCGAGAATGACACTGGTGTGGCTCATTGCGTTGGCCACGCTTGCCGCGCTGGCCCAGGGAGCGGCGTTCGTCGCGCTGCTGCCGCTGCTGTCGGCTCTGGCCGAGGGAGATGATGCGACGGCATGGCGTTTCACCGGCGTCATCGCCGGCCTCGCGGCCGCCCATGCGGTGCTGTCCCTCGCCGCGGGGACGGTCGGCAGAGCGAATTCCGCAGCGGTGCTGTCGTCCCTGCTGCGTTCCCTGGGCGAACGCGTGCTGACATTGCCACTCGGGTACGTCACCAAGTCCACGGCCGGCCGCTTTTCGGAGATGGCGTCGTCGGGTATCGCGTTCGCGGCGTCCGTGCCGCACGTGATCCTGCGGCCCGTCATCGCCGCGGTGGTTACGCCGACCGTCATCGCCTTCGGAATTCTGGCGGTGGATTGGCGCGTCGGTTTGGTTCTTGTCGCGTCGGCACCGGTGCTCTTCTTCGCCTACCGGGCCATTGGCCGGGTCGGCGGGGAGTCGGACGAAGCGCATGCTGACGCCGTCGCTGCCGTCTCCGGCAGGCTGATCGAGTTCACCCGCGGCCAGCAGGCGATTCGCGCCGCGGGCGACGGTTCGGCGGCGGACGCGATGGTGGATGAGGCGATCCGGGCCCAACACGATGCGTTCGCGAAGGCGACGTCGACGCAGGGGGCGGCCATCGGACGGTTGGGTTCGGTCGTCCATGCGGTGTTCACAGCGGCGGTGATCGTCGCCGTGGCAGTCGCCGCGACGGGTGGGATGGCGCCGACGCATTTGGCGCCGATGCTCATCGTGCTCGTCCAGTTCACCGGACCGATCACCACGGCGGGAGCGTTGTCCGGCGGGTTCGGTGCGGGCCGCAACACGTTGGCTGCGTTGCGTGACCTGCGGGCAATCCCCGCCCTTCCCGAACCTGCCGCACCGGAGCTGCCCGACGGGCATGACGTGGAGTTCCGCGACGTGAGCTTCGGGTACGGGGATAAGAAGGTTCTCGACGGCGTCAGCTTCCGTGCACCTCAGGGAGCACTGGTTGCCGTAGTGGGACCGTCGGGGGCGGGCAAGACGACGGTCATGCGGCTGCTGTCGCGTTTTCATGATCCGGACTCGGGGGAGATCCTCATCGGCGGGGTGCCCTTGCCTCGGATCGGCACCGACGGCGTGAACTCGCTGGTGACCCCGGTGTTCCAGGAGACGTTCCTTTTCGACGCGTCCGTGCGGGACAACGTGGTCTTCGCCGACCCCGGATTCGGTTCCAGGCCCGGTGACGGGGACCGCTTGCGCGAGGCCGCCCGGCGTTCCGGGGTGGACCGCATCGTGGAGCTGCTGCCTTCCGGGTGGGATACCCCGGTGGGGGAGGAAGGGACGCTGCTGTCGGGAGGCGAGCGGCAGCGCGTCGCCATCGCCCGGGCGTTTCTGAAGGATTCCCCGGTGGTACTTTTCGACGAGCCGACGTCCTCGCTGGATGCGGCCACTGAGCGGGCGATTGTCGGCACGATTGAGGCGTTGCGCGGCGATCGCACCGTGATCGTCGTCGCCCATCGCCTGCACACCATCCGCGATGCCGACCTCATCGTCGTGCTTTCGGAGGACGGGACGGTCGCAGAACGGGGCACGCACGATGAATTGCTGGCGAAGGGCGGCCGCTATGCCGAGTCGTGGGCGTGCCGGACGGGGAGTTCCCCGGGCGCCTGATCCTCGTCCGTCGAGGACTATCGCTCCGGTCCGGTACCGGTGCAGTGGTCCCGCCACGCCGTCCCGGTCAGCGGGTCCTCGACGATGCCCTGGGCGACAGGGTCGTAATTGAAGCCGTAGTGCTCGGTGCGGTGGGCGGGGCACACGTCTTGGACGGTGATGTTGGTGACGCCGGGTTCCCGCACGAAGGAGTTTTAGTGGGGGAGCACGGCATTGTCGTGCCGCGTGCCTAGGAAGGTGTACCGCACGCCCGGTCGAGTGATGTCGCCGATGGTCAGCTCATTCAGCAGCATGGAACCGGAGATCTGCTGTTCCCAGGCAAGCGCGTTCGTTTGCCGGCGTTTCGGGAGTATCCGTGGCGCATCTCGGGGTGGACGTCAAAGCGATCGGCTGCGCTGTGCGCCCGGGGCCCGTGGTTCGAGGCATCGGTACCGATGAGCTGTTCGACGACCCGGTCCCGGGAATGAGGATGACGGGCAATTCACCGTCCCGGGGTGGCACCGGAAGTCGTTGGCGCCGGGGGGCACCAGACCGGGCTTGTCCATGGACAGGGCCCGGGCGGCCGCGGGTGAGGTTTGCCGGAGGCCGGGCCACCGGTCGAGAAACCGCCGTCCGACAGCGACGAGGGGATTCTCGTCACCTCGTCGGGGGTGTTCCTATATAGGTTGTCAACTCCGCGGGTGGGCAGTCGAACAGTGCTTTTTGTAGTTGTCTCTCTTGAAAGGTTATTGGCGTCTTTTTCGAAGATTGCTGCGGGTGTTTCAATAGTTGGTGCTCTTTCGGCCGAGCTTCATTCAGCGACAAAGGCGATAGTTCTCCCGTTGTGCTACGTGCTTGGCATTCCCGCTATTGTGTTGTCGGTTTCCCAGACAGAGGTGCTGGCATTAGAGCAGTTTGGCCAGGGCATTCAAGACTGGGATTTTCTTATCATCTTTGGTCTTCCCTTGCTATTCGTTGGATTGCTATCTGTTTTTTCTTTTTTCGCGGGGGGTGGACCAGATTAAAGTCACCACTGAGCGGCTCGCGCGAATTGGTGTTGCAACTCCGATGATCAATGTCGCACGGTTCATCGGCTTGCCTTTTTGCTACTTGACTTTGTCAATGGCCTTGTCGGTAGTTTTCGCTGTGCTGAGTTCTACATTGCATCTGGCTATCCTTGGTTCCTCATTGGGGCATGTGATGGCGGGGATTTCTCTGAAGGTTTCGTTTTCCCTTGCTGGCGTTCTTTTTGCAGCATTTCTTGTTTGTACCGGCGTTTATCTCACTTGGGGAGCAGTTGGGAAGAGGTTCGCTAAAGTCGACTCTTTGAGCTGACTGAAATAGGAAGAAAGACACTCTGATCAGGTGTTGCTATGAGGAGTATCCTTCTTATTGTACAGAGTTAATAGTTGTCAGTTAGCGAAAAATTAGTCAGTATTGTTCTCTACTTTCTCAATCTCCCTCCGATTCGACACTCTCTTGAGCCTCTGACAATTGCGGCCACGAGTTCGTGACCATCGAGGTCGATTTCCTTTTGGCGCCGCACGAAGTCGGCAAGGACATCAAGATTTGGGATATCGCTACGGTAGAAACCGTAGAGGAGACCCGCGAGCTGGCCGATGACCTCGGCGCCCGCGTGCTCTACATGCTTAACCGCCTGGGTATCGAGCCCATCTCGGAGGATGCGGCCGTCACGGCTTAGCTCTCAGCCGCGTGGGAACTCAGCGCAGCAGTACTTAACCACTAATCTTGGTTTCTGAATACTGTCGAAATCTGTGTGGAGAACCGAAGATATCGTGACTGCCAACAATTCTGCTGCGCGCGAAACGCTAGAACCCGTACAGCGCATCCTGCTGCCCAAGCGTGGCGAGCCGGTCGACGTCCGCATGCTCTACCTCATCGAGTCCGAGCAAAACCGCGAGCGCCTCAGCTGGAGTGGCCGCACTTCCGTGACCATCCCGGCCGGCGAAGAGGCCTCCTTCGAGACCTACTTCAATGCGTTCCCGGCCGCCTACTGGCGCCGTTGGTCCCAGCTGAAGTCCATCGTGCTGGTCATGGACGTGGAGGGAGAGGCCAACATCTCCCTGTACCGCTCCAAGCAGGACGGCCAGCGCATCGCCGTGGCCAACCACGTGGTGACCACCGGGCACCACGAGTTTGAGCTGCCCCTGAAGAACTTCGAGGACGGCGGCCTGCTGTGGTTCGATGCCTCCGCCGTTGAGGACACCGTGCTTAGCGACGCCGCTTGGTGCGCCCCGCATGCCCCGAACCCGCAGCTCCTGCCGGACGGCAGCGAGTATCCGGCGCAGGAGAAGCGCGTCGCCGTGGGTATCCCGACCTTTAACCGCCCGACGGATGCTGTCGCGGCGCTGCAGGCGTTGGCGGAGGACCCGGTGGTGGACGGCATCATCGACTACGTCCTTATGCCGGACCAAGGGAACCAGCACCCCGCGGACGAACCAGGCTACGACGAAGCCGTTGCGCACTTTGGTGAGCGCTTCCGCGAGTTCCGCCAGGGCAACCTGGGCGGCTCGGGTGGGTACTCCCGCATCATGTTCGAGGCGCTGGAAAACACAGACTCGCCGTACATCCTCTACATGGATGATGACATTGCCATCGAGCCGGATTCCATCCTTCGCGCTGTCCAAGCAGCGCGCTACGCAGCCAAGCCCTTCATCGTGGGCGGGCAGATGCTCAACCTGCAGGAGCGCTCCCAGCTGCGCACTACCGGTGAGCGCGTGAACCGCGCCGACTTCATGTGGGGCGCGGCCGAGCACGCCGTCTACGACCACGACTTTGCCAAGTACCCGCTGCGCGCCATCGGTGATGCCCAGTCCCACCTCGACCCGAAGAAATATGACTCCCGCGCGCTGCACCGCCGCGTCGACGTGGAATACAACGGCTGGTGGATGTGCCTCTTCCCGCGCGTCGTCGCGGAGAGCATTGGGCAGCCGCTGCCGCTGTTTATCAAGTGGGATGACACCGAGTACTCCCTGCGCGCCGCCGCCCACGGTTTCCCCACGGTGACCTGGCCGGGTGCGGCCATTTGGCACATGGCCTGGGCGGATAAGGACGATGCCATCGACTGGCAGGCCTATTTCCACCTGCGCAACCGCCTCATCGTGGCGGCCCTCTACCACGAGGGCGATGCACGCGGGATTACCAAATCCATCTTCAAGTCCACCCTCAAGCACACCATGTGCATGGAGTACTCCACCATGGCCATCCAGCTGGAGGCCATGAAGGACTTCCTGGCCGGCCCGGATCAGCTCTTCGACATCCTGGAGTCCTCGCTGCCGCGCATCGCCGCAATCCGCAAGGAATTCCCGGACGCCGTCATCATCGATTCGGCGGATCAGCTGCCCGCGCCCACCGGCGCGCCGGGCGTGCCCACCCGCAATATCGGCGGCCGCCTGGGCAAGATCAAGAAGATTCCGTGGCTCATCAAGTCCGCCAAGCACCTGGTCACTAAGGAAGACCCGGCGCACCACGAAGCACCGCAGCTCAATCTCACCCCGGAGGAGGCCCGCTGGTTCACGCTTTCCCGCGTGGATTCCGCCACCGTCTCCACCGCGGGCGGCACCGGCGTGGCCTTCCGCAAGCGCGACCGCGAACTGGCCCTCGAGCTGGTGAAGTCCACCCGCGAGCTGCTTAAGGAAATCGAGGAGAACTTCGATGACTTGCGCGCGGAGTACCGCGCGGCCCTGCCGGAGCTGACCTCCCGTGAGTCCTGGCGAAAGGTCTTCGATGCCCAATAAGCTTTCTGTCGCCGAATCCCGTGTCCTCGAGAAGATCCAGGATGCGGCCTTCGATGCGCCCGGCGTTCTGCCCACCGCGCGGGGTTTAAGTCACTTCGGCGAGCACGCCCTGGGTTGGCTGGCTCTATCTGGTCTGGGCGCCGCCGTGAATTACCAGAAGCCGGCGCGCCGCCGCCAGTGGGTAGCCGTCGGCGTGGGCGCTTTTACGGCGCATGCGGCCAGCGTTGTGATCAAGCGCATTGTGCGGCGCAAGCGCCCGGACTATGACTACGTCAAAGTCGGCGTGAAAACCCCTTCTAAGCTGTCCTTTCCTTCTTCCCACGCGACGTCGACAAGCGCGTTCCTCGTGGGCGCCGCGCACGTTCTGGGAACCCCGGCACCGCTCGTTGGTGTGCCGGTCATGATGGCCTCGCGTATGGTGCTCGGGGTACATTACCCATCCGATACGGCGATCGGCGCCCTGCTGGGAGCCGCCACCGCGGAAGCATGCCATCGCTATGAAAGGAAGACCGCATGAGCGAACGTCCTAACCGCGTCGACGACGGTGAGCAGAGAGTCTTCCACTCTGAGCCGCACACCTCCGGTATCGATACCGGCCGCAAGCGCAAGCCGCCGAAAAACCTCGCCGATGGCATGGTGAAGGCCCTGCGCCCCAAGCAGTGGGTCAAGAACGTGCTGGTCTTGGCAGCCCCTGCGGCTGCGGGCGCGGAGTCGCTGTTCCACACGCGCGTGCTTCTCGACGTCCTCCTCGCCTTCATCGTCTTCTGCATGGGCGCGTCCTCCATCTACCTCATCAACGATGCCCGCGACGTGGAGGCGGACCGCGCGCACCCGACGAAGCGCTTCCGCCCGATCGCAGCGGGCGTTCTTCCGGTGAACCTGGCCTATATCATGGCGGCGGTGCTCATCATCGGGTCGATTGGCCTGTCTTTCTTGGCCACGGCCGGCCTAGAGCTCGCCATCGTTATGGCCATCTACATCGGTCTGCAGCTGGGCTATTGCTTCGGGTGGAAGCACATGCCGGTGATCGATATCGCCCTGGTGTCCTCCGGTTTCATGCTGCGCACCATGGCTGGCGGTGTGGCCGCGGGCATCGTGCTCTCCCAGTGGTTCCTGTTGGTGGCCGCGTTTGGATCGCTGTTCATGGCCTCGGGCAAGCGCTACTCGGAGATCCTTCTGGCGGAGCGCACGGGCGCCAAGATCCGTAAATCTCTGGAGGGCTATACGCCTACCTACCTGCGCTTCGTGTGGACCCTGGCCGCTACCGCCGTGGTCATGTCCTACTCGCTGTGGGGTTTCCAGCTCTCCAACGAGTCTGATGGCCCGGCCAGCGTGTGGTACCAGGTGTCCATGGTGCCGTTTACCATCGCGATCCTGCGCTATGCCGCCGACGTGGACCGCGGCAACGGCGGCGCTCCGGATGAGATTGCCCTGGAGGATCGCGTCCTCCAGATCCTAGCTCTGCTGTGGCTGGCCTGCATCGCCATGGCGGTCTACATCATGCCGGCAGTGATGGGCTAGACTCTCTCCTCATGCGAAAATCCGATACACGTACCGCAGCCGCGCTCAGCGCGCTGGCCTCGGTTATCGTGATCGGAGTTTTCTCGTTTTGGGGTGGCTTCGCCCGCCGCTGGATTTCTGACGACGGCCTGATCGTCCTGCGCACGGTGCGCAACCTTGAGGAAGGCAATGGACCTGTCTTCAACGCGGGCGAGCGCGTGGAGGCCAATACCTCCACGCTGTGGCAATACCTCATCCTCCTCGTGCGGTGGCTAACGAATGCCCCGCTGGAATCCATCGCCGTCAACCTGGGCCTCCTGCTGGCGGTCGCGGCGATGGTGCTGGGGGCGTGGGCCACGGCCCGGGCCTTCTACCGATCGGGGCAGTTTGCTGCACCGCTCGTGGTTCCCGCAGGCGCGCTGGTCTACCTCGCACTGCCCCCGGCCCGTGATTTCTTCACCTCCGGGCTGGAATGGGGACTGTCCATCTTCTACCTCGCCGGCCTCTGGGCGCTGCTGCAGCACTGGGCGCAATCCCGCACGAATAATAGTGCTTATTGGCTCGCGCTGTGGGCTGGTCTGTCCTGGCTCGTGCGCCCGGAGTTCGCACTTTACGGCGGGCTTGCCGGACTCCTGCTTTTGGCGGCGCACCGCAACTGGAAAGTCTGGCTCGGGATCCTCGGTGCGGCCCTGCCCATCCCGGCGGGCTACCAATTCTTCCGCATGGGCTATTACGGCCTGTTGACTCCGCACACGGCGGTGGCCAAGTCGGCGTCGTCAAGCGCGTGGGACAGCGGCCTGAACTACCTGCAGGATTTCGTGGGGCCATATGCCCTGTACCTGCCCGTTCTTGTGCTGGCGGGTGCGGCGCTGTGGACCTTCCGTGCCCAGCTGCGCCCGGCAGCCCTGCGCAGCTCCACCACCGTGACCTACTTGATGGTGGGGGCCGCGGCGGTGCACGTGCTGTACGTGCTGCGTGTGGGCGGTGACTTCATGCACGGCCGCATGCTGCTGCTGCCGCTCTTCGCTGCGCTTCTCCCCGTGTTTGTTCTGCCGCTCAAGGGTCTTGTGTCTTCGCTCGCAGTGGCCTTCTGCGCGGTGTGGGCCTTCGTCATCGTGCTGCGTGGGCACCCGACGGACTGGGAGGCCTATGAGCAACCGCTGTCCATCGTGGACGAACGTGATTTCTGGACCTATGCCACCAACCGCGAGGCTGGCTACCCGCCGCGCTCGGCCAAAGACTACCTGGGGATGAAGTTCATGCGTGGCTACGAAGAAGCCGGCAAGAAACTGGTGGGCGGAGATGCCCTGGCCACCATCTATGTGGAAGATGAGGAAAAAGACCTTCTCAATTGGCTCACCGTTCGGCGCGAGCCGGGTATGGATGAGCCGCCGACGGTCTACCTGGTGAACTTGGGTATGACGTCGATGAACGCGCCGCTGAATGTCCGGGTTCTTGACACGATTGGTCTGGCCACGCCGCTGGCCGCGCGCATGCCCCGTGAGGAAGGCGGGCGCGTGGGTCACGACAAAAACCTCGACGTGGAGTGGCAGGCTGCGCTGACGGGCGCGGATATTGAGTATCTCCCGCCGTGGTATGACAAGGACACAACCCGCCAGGCGCGCGCTGCGCTGGCAAGCCCAGAGGTACAAGAGCTCATCGCTTCCTACAGCGAGCCCCTAACCCGGGAGCGCTTCCTCAAGAACCTAACCTTCTCACTGACCTCGGGCCGCACCCTCATGCTCTCCGATGATCCCAGCGATTATCCTGTCCATTAGCTTGGCGTGAGCTGGAAAGCACCCCCATGGGTAGGCGAAAATTGCCAGGGTGCGTTACGCTACGAAAGATTCCTGTTATTGATCTGTAACTATCGCTGGCGTGTTGGCGATGTACTAGTGGCAGTAGAAACGTTAAGGAGAAACATGAGTTCACTAAGCTCTGGCCTGCGGACTCGGGTCCTCTCAGTGGTGGCAGCTATCGCTGTGGCTCTGGGCCTGGTCGTGACCGCGGGTACGCAAGAAGCATCCGCCGCGCACCGTGACTGGCTGCGTGGAGACGCCACCGGCGCCTGCGAATGGGATCGCGTCGGATACTGGGTACAGCGCTGCGACGTGTGGTCCCAGGCCATGGGTCGCAACATCCCAGTACAGATCCAGCCCGCTAAGAACGGCGGTAACGCGGGTCTGTACCTGCTCGATGGCTTGCGCGCCACCGATTCCACCAACGCCTGGGTCAATGACGTCAACGCCGCGCGCACCTATGTGGATCACAACATCACCCTGGTGATGCCGGTGGGCGGCGCTGGCTCCTTCTACGCGGACTGGAACGGTCCGGCTACCTACGATCTGGTCAAGCCGGTCAACTACCAGTGGGAGACCTTCCTGACGCAGGAGCTGCCGGCCTACCTTGAGGGCAACTTCGGCGTGGCTCGCAACAATAACTCCATTGCTGGCCTGTCCATGGGTGCCACCGCGGCTATTACCCTCGCGGGCAAGCACCCGGAGCAGTTCCGTCAGGCACTGTCTTACTCCGGCTACCTCACCACGACCTTGCCGGGTGCCCAGACCTTTATGCGCCTCGCGCTTCTCGACGCCGGCGGCTTCAACATCAACGCCATGTACGGTTCCATCATCAGCCCGAAGCGTTTCAGCAATGACCCCTTCAACCTGATCCCGGATCTGGCTGCGAACGGAACGGACGTGTATGTTTCCGCCGCCTCCGGCATCCCGGGGCCGCTGGATCAGCAGCGCTACCGTCCGGAGCACATCGCGGCCGGCGTGGCGCTGGAGGGCTTTGCTAACGGCACGACCCGCCTGTGGGAGCTGAGGGCCCGCGCTTCGGGTGTTCGCCTGCAGACGAACTACCCGGCCCAGGGCCTGCACAACTGGGAGCAGTTCGGATACCAACTCGAGCGCTCCAAGCCGCAGGTGCTTAACGTAATGAACGCCTGGTAAGTATCTACTGCCTAGCCGCCGTGCCACTGTGTACGGCGGCTTTTTCATTGGATTGCTGGGCGTGTCCCCCTACCGAAAGTCTCAAGTTAAACTTAAACTTGAGAACACATTAGACCGCTCACCACGCGTGCGGCGGCGAGTTCCGCAGGAGGGGAACCTGCGGAGCCCCGCTTGCGGCACCGCGTGCCCGCATCTCGATTTACCCCTACAAGGACTCTTCAATGCCGAACACTGCGTCAACTCAGCCCCGCCGGTCCGCCAAAGTTTCCGGCCTGCGTTCCCCGTCCGCAGCCCGCAAGGGCCTGACCATCGCCGCACTGCCTACTGCTGTGGCAGTGGGCTTTGCGCTGCTGCCTATCGCCAACGCGCAGTCTTCAAGCTCCTCTACCGAGGGCATTACTGATCTCCTGGGCAGCTCCAACCTCTCCGATTCTTTCGCTCCCTCTAATCCGCCGCAGCGTACCCCGGTAGATACCGAATACCCGGAGATTGAGGGCCTGCCGGAGGGCGTATCCGTCTCCCGCGTTGAGTACCTGACCAACCGCCACCTCAAGGTCTACATCAAGTCCGCTGCCATGCCGGGCAAGGAGCAGGTCGTGCAGATCCAGCTCGCGCGCGATTGGTACTCCAGCCCGGATAAGACCTTCCCGGAGGTCTGGGCGCTCGATGGCCTGCGTGCCCGCGATGACGAGTCCGGCTGGACCATCGAGACCAACATCATCTCCCAGTATGCTGACCGCAACGTCAACCTCATCATGCCGGTGGGCGGCGAGTCCTCCTTCTACTCAGATTGGCAGAAGGAAGACAACGGCAGGCACTACATGTGGGAGACCTTCCTGATGCGGGAGCTCATTCCGGTTCTGGAGAAGGGCTACCGTTCCAACGGCAATCGCGCCGTCACCGGTATCTCCATGGGCGGTACCGCCGCCATGAACCTGGCTGAGCGCAATCCCTGGGCCTTCAAGTACGTCGGCTCCTTCTCGGGCTACCTCGATACCACCACCACCGGTATGCCGGAGGCAATTACCGCCGCCCAGGCCGATGCCGGCGGATTCACCTCCACCAACATGTGGGGTGACCTCTACTCCCAGGATTGGATCGACCACGATCCGAAGCTGGGTATCGAGAATCTCAAGGACATGAAGGTCTACGTCTCCGCCGGCAACGGCAAGGATGACTATGGCCAGATCGGCTCGGTGGCCAAGGGTCAGGCCAACCTGGCCGGCGTGGGCCTAGAGGCCATCTCCCGCATGTCCACCCAGACCTTCGTTGATTACGCCAAGCGCGCTGGCGTGGAGCCGGTGGTCAAGTTCCGCCCGACCGGCGTACACAGCTGGGAATACTGGCAGTTTGAGATGACCGAGGCCTGGCCCTACATCGCTGACTCCCTCGGCCTGGACAAGAGCGACCGCGGCGCTGACTGCACCCCGATCGGTGCTATCGCTGAAGCCACCAAGTCCGGCATCATCGGTAACTGCGTGAACAACGAGTATGACGTTGCCGATCGCGGCAAGGCCCAGGACTTCCAGGCCGGTACCGCTTACTGGTCCCCGGAGACCGGTGCCCACGCCGTCATTGGCCGCATCGGTGCCCGCTACTCCGAGCTCGGTGGCCCGACCTCCTGGCTGGGCTTCCCGAAGACCGGTGAGGAGAAGACCCCGGACGGCCGCGGCCGCTACGTCCACTTCGAGCACGGTTCCATCTACTGGACCCCGGAGACCGGTGCTTGGCCGATCTCTAAGGAGCTCTTCGACGCCTGGGGCAAGAACGGCTTCGAGGGTGGCGACCTCAAGTACCCGGTATCCGAGCCGCGCAAGGTTGGCGAGGGCGAGGTCCAGGACTTCGAGAACGGCGTGCTGACCCGCAACCCGGATGGCTCCACCCACATCGTGCACGGTGCTATCGGCGCGAAGTACAAGGAGCTGAAGGCTGCCGAGTCCGAGCTGGGCTACCCGGTGGGCGAGGAGAAGGCCGTTAACGGCGGCTTCTTCCAGGAATTCGAGCACGGCAACATCTACTGGTCCATGGATTCCGGCGCGCACTACATCCTCAAGGGCAAGATCTTCGACGAGTGGGGCAAGCACGGCTGGGAGCAGGGCGAGTTTGGCTGGCCCACCAAGGACTACGCCTCCATTCCGGCAGGCGGGCTGACCCAGTCCTTCCAGCACGGCGTCATCCGTGAGGTCATGGGCCAGGTCCAGGCAGATAAGAAGTAGGGAACTGCCATGCGTCTTTTCTCTGCCCGTCCCACCGCAGCAGCTGGTGCGGCGGTGCTGCTTGCGGCCGGTACCTTGCTGAGCGCTTGCGGTTCCGCCACCGTCGACGAGGGCGATGCCACCGAAACCTCCGTGGCGCCGCTGGAGCGCTCCTCGGCGGCGAGTGGTGAGTCGTCGGCAAGCAAGGCGTCCGAAAGCTCTGCATCCGCACCCGCCGAGCGAACGTCAGGCGAGGAACCGGAAGACCGCGGTGCGCGCGAGATCTCCGAAATCCCCTCTCCCGCGCCCGCGCAAGGCCCGGACCAAGACTTCCTGTCTGCAGTGGCTGAGAAAGGCGTGAACGTCGACGGCGTAGAAGACCAACTGGTGGGTGCTGCGCAGGCTTCCTGCCAGGGCGATGCCGTCACCGTGCCGGCTGTGGCCGGGCAGCTCATTGAGCAGGGCCGCACGGAACTCAGCCACGAGGACGTAGTCCAGCTCATCACCGAGCAGGGCGACAAGCTCTGCGCTCAGTAATGTGGCAGGGATTTTCCAGCCAATCCCGCGCCTTGTCAAGGTAGAAATTTCTTCATGCGTAAAACACTCACCGTCCTTGCTGTCGTTGTTCTCCTGGCCGTGATTGGCGGGGGAGCGGTCCACTTCCTCAATACCCGCGAGGAAGGAGAGCAAGGGAACCTGGCGGAGCCCGCCCCCTCCCAGGAGGAGGGGGACACGAGTCCCGAGCAACCGGACTGGTGCCCGCGCGTGGAATTCATCTCCGCGCCGGGAACGTGGGAATCCGCCGCGGACGACGATCCCATTAACCCAGGCGCGAACCCGAATTCCTTCATGCTGTCGATCACGAATCCCTTGAAGGAGGCCTACGTCCCCGAGGACGTCAAGGTGTGGACGCTGCCCTATACCGCGCAGTTTAAGAACATCAATGCGCAGCACGAGATGAGCTACGACGATTCCCGCAACGAGGGAACCTCTCGCCTAGAGGGCGAGCTGTCCTATATGCACGAGACCTGCCCGGACACGAAGTTCATCCTGAGTGGCTTTTCGCAGGGCGCGGTCATCGCGGGTGATGTGGCGGACCGAATCGGCGGCGGCAACGGGCCCGTGCCCGCAGAGAGCGTGGCGGGTGTCGCACTCATCGCGGACGGGCGGCGCCAGGACGGCGTGGGCATTAACCCGGGCGCGCACGTCGGCGGCGTGGGCGCGGAGATTGCCCTGCAGCCGGTCTCGACGTTGATTCAGGGCATCGTCCCGGGCGCCACGATGCGCGGTGAGCGCGCCAACGGCTTCGGAGAGCTGGCGGACCGCACCTTCCAAATCTGCGCGCCGAATGACTCGATTTGTGATGCACCGCTGGACGTCAGCAACGGACTGGAGCGCGCCCGGGATCTCATCGACGCCAACGGCGTTCATGCACTGTATGCCTACAATCCGGACGTCATCGAAGGGACCACGACCAACCAGTGGGTCACGCAGTGGGCTAAGGACACCATCGACGCGCACTAGCGCTTGGCGACGGCCCCGCACGCCACCTCACCGCGCGCCATGTAACGCTCGGCACATCTCTTCTGATATTTTCAATGTCAAAAGTACGTGAAGTAGGGGTGCGTGCCCCTCTCTACCCTACAAAGGAGCTTTCCCACATGGACCTGAAAGCCTTGATCGGCCAGTTCTTCGACGAGAAGGGCAACATTGCCCTGCCGCCTCACCTCACGTTGGCGGGGCTCGCCGAACACGTCTATGCCTCGGAGCAGCAGGCGGGAATCCCGGATCGCCCGGTCATGCGCCAGTGGGTCTTTAGCGATAATCCGGAGGGCACCCCGCGCGATATCACCCGCTCCCAGGTCAATACCCGCATCAAGGCGGTAGCAGCACGCCTGCAGCAGGTGGGCAAGATGGGGGACCGCGTGGCCATCCTGGCGGGCAACTCTCCCGAGTACATCTTTGGTTTCTTGGGCGCGATGTACGCGGGCATGACGCCGCTTCCGCTCTACGATCCGAACGAGCCCGGCCACACCGACCACCTGCGGGCAGTCTTTGGTGACGCAAACCCGTCGATCGTGCTGACCAACAACATTTCTGCTGCGGCCAACCGGGCTTATTTCGCGGACCGCCCAGCGTCTGCGCGCCCGCGCATCATTTCGATTGACTCTCTGCCGGATTCCCTGGCGCAGAGCTGGGTGAACCCGTTGGAGACGGAAGAGGGGAAGGCCGCTCTTGCTGCGCTGCAGACCGCGCCGATCGATCACCCGGCCTTCTTGCAGTACACCTCCGGTTCCACCCGCACCCCGGCGGGCGTGCTGCTGACCAACCGCAACATCATGACCAACGTGCTGCAGATCTTCACCGCGGTGCAGATCAAGATGCCGGCGCGCGTGGTGTCCTGGCTGCCGATGCACCACGACATGGGCATCATCCTGGCAACCTTCGTGACGATTCTGGGCCTCAACCTGGAAATCATGACGCCGCGTGACTTCGTGCAGCAGCCCAAGCGGTGGATTGACCAGCTCAAGCGCCAGCCCATCGATGAACAGCTGCAGGGAACCTATGCCGTGGTCCCTAACTTCGCCCTCGAGCTCGCCGCGCGCTACGGCGCACCGGCAGAAGGTGAAACGCTGGACTTCAGCAACGTCGATGGCATCGTGATCGGCTCGGAGCCGGTCACGGAGTCCGCCGTGAATTCCTTCTGGGAGACCTTCGGTAAGGAAGAATACGGCCTGCGCCGTGAGACCCTGCGCCCCTCCTATGGCATGGCGGAGGCCTCGCTGATTGTGACTACCCCGCAGACCCCGGAGCGCCCGATCATTTCCCACTTCGACCGCGAGCGCTTGGCTGCGGGCGAGGCCGTCATCGTGGAGAAGTCCGCGGACTCCGTGGCCTATGCCTCCTGCGGCCAGGGCGTGGTGGCGCAGCACCTGACCATCGTGGACCCGGAGACCAAGACCGAGCTGCCGGATGGCCGCGTGGGCGAAATCTGGCTCCACGGTGATAACCGCGCAGCCGGTTACCTGGACCGCGCGGAGGAAACCACCTCGACCTTCCACAACACGCTGGGCGAGCGTCTGGCGGAGGGCTCCCGCGTGCCGAACGCGCCGGAGGATAACAACTGGTTGGCCACCGGTGACCTGGCGGCAATCGTGGATAACCAGCTTTACATCACCGGTCGCCTCAAGGACCTCATCGTGGTGGCTGGCCGTAACCACTACCCGCAGGACATCGAAGGCACCGTACAGGAGGCCTCGGGCCACGTGCGCGCGGATTCCATCGCGGCCTTCTCTGTGGAGGGTGGCAGCACCGAGGAGCTCGTGCTGCTCATTGAGCGCGCCGATGGTGCCAACCCAGCCGATGATGCAGCCGCCTCTGAGGCCATCCGCTCCGCAGTCTCCGCGCACCACGGCGTGACGCCGGCCGTCATCCAGTGGTTCAACGCTAATGAGATCAAGCGCACCTCTTCGGGCAAGATTGCCCGCCGCGTGGCGAAGAAGAGCTACCTCGCTTCCTAAAGCCCACGTCGCTTAAACCCCCGTTCCCGCGCAACCGCGGAGCGGGGGTTGCCGCTGCTTGTGGGTATGTCGGTTATGAAACCCAAGTTAACAAAGTGAGATAATTGGTCGATAACCCCTATGTACGCTTCGACGTGCGCGCTTTTGTGCTGCGCAAAATCGAATGCAGAGTTAGATATTTTTAGTCCGCGTAAGAAAGCTAGAGATTTATGACCGTTGAAGAGCTTCGTGGCTGGCTGCGCACCTGGGTTGCGCAGACCACCGGCCTGTCGGCAGAGGAAATCACGGACACCAAACCGCTGGAGAATTTCGGGCTGTCCTCGCGTGACGCAGTAGTCCTCTCCGGCGAATTAGAAAACCTCCTCGGCATTAAACTTGAGCCCACGGTGGCCTATGAGTACCCCACCATTGCGCAGCTGGCTGAGCGCCTAGTCAACGGCGCAGCCGGCGCCCCGGCAGAAAGCGCGCCGGGAGCGGCGGCACCGCGCTCGACTGCCATCGTGGGCGGCGATATCGCCGTCATCGGCTATGCCGGCCGTTTCCCGGGAGCCAAGAACGTCGACGAGTTCTGGAACATGCTCGTCGAGGGCCGTGCGGGCACCGGTCCACTGCCCGTCGGGCGCTGGTCGGAGTACTCCTCCGACCCTATTACCAACGAGAAGATGGAGCAGCAAAACACCGACGGCGGCTACATCGAGGACATCGCCTCCTTCGATGCCGAGTTCTTCGGCCTCTCCCCGCTGGAGGCGGCCAACATGGACCCGCAGCAGCGCATTCTGTTGGAGGTGGCGTGGGAGGCCCTCGAGGATGCCGGGGTGCCCGCCAACCAGCTGCGCGGTACCGCCACCGGTGTCTACATGGGCTCCACCAACAATGACTACGGCATGCTGATTACCGCCGACCCGGCGGAGATGCACCCCTATGCCATGACGGGTACGTCCTCGGCGATCATTGCCAACCGCTTGTCCTACGCTTTTGATCTGCGCGGCCCTTCCATCAACGTGGATACCGCGTGCTCCGCCTCCCTCGTGGCGGTCAATCAGGCGGTTAAGGACCTGCGCGTGGGTGCGGCTGATACGGCACTCGCCGGCGGCGTGAACATCCTGGCCTCGCCGCACGCCTCCATCGGCTTTAGCGAACTGGGAGTTACCTCGCCCACCAGCGCCATCCACGCCTTCTCCGATGATGCCGATGGCATCGTCCGCGCGGATGCCGCGGGCGTGCTCGTGCTCAAGCGCCTCGAGGACGCCGAGCGCGATGGCGACACCATCCATGCCGTCATCAAGGGCACCGCGGTCAACTCCGACGGCCACTCCAACGGCCTGACCGCCCCCAACCCGGAGGCACAGGTCGACGTCCTCGAGCGCGCCTATGCCGACGCCGGCATCCGCCCGCAGGACGTGGACTACGTCGAGGCCCACGGCACCGGCACCATCCTCGGTGACCCCATCGAGGCCACCGCGCTCGGCCGCGTTCTGGGCCCGGGCCGCCAGGCCGCGAACCCGACCCTGCTGGGTTCTGCCAAGACCAACATCGGCCACTCCGAGTCCGCCGCCGGCGTGGTGGGCCTCATCAAGGTCATCGAAGGCATGCGCCACGGCGTCATCCCGCCGAATATCAACTACGCGGGCCCCAACCGCTATATCGATTTTGACGCAGAGCACCTCGAAGTGGTCGAGGATCCGCGCGAGTGGCCTGAATACTCCGGCCAGAAAATCGCCGGTGTTTCCGGCTTTGGTTTCGGCGGCACCAATGCACACGTCGTTCTTACGGATTACCGCGGGCTGACCCACCAGGATGCCCCGCAAGTCGCCATCGGCGAGGGCCAGCCAGTAGCCCTGCCGGTCTCCGGTTTGCTGCCATCCCGCCGCGCCGCGGCAGCGGCTCACCTGGCGGACTACATCGAAGCGGAGAACCCGAACCTGCTCTCCCTGGCCCGCACCCTCGCGCGCCGCAACCATGGGCGTTCGCGTGCGGTAGTAACGGCGTCGTCAAGCGAGGAAGCTGTCAAGCGCCTGCGTCAGGTCTCCGAGGGGACCGTCTCCGTCGGGATCGCCGCGGCGGATTCCCCGACGGTGCACGGACCAGTCTTCATGTACTCCGGTTTCGGCTCCCAGCACCGCAAGATGGCCAAGGACATGATCGAGATCTCGCCGCTGTTCAAGGAGCGCTTGGAGGAGCTTGACGCCATCGTCCAGCGCGAATCCGGCTGGTCCATTCTGGAGCTGGTGCACGACGACGCCCAGACCTATAACACCGAAACCGCGCAGGTAGCCATCACCGCCATCCAGATCGCGCTGACGGACCTGCTCGCCACCTTCGGCGTGCGCCCGGCCGGCGTTATCGGCATGTCCATGGGTGAGATCGGCGCGGCCTATGCTGCGGGCGGAATCACGGCGGCCGACGCCATGCTCATCGCCTGCCACCGCGCGCGCCTCATGGGAGAGGGCGAGGCCTCGCTTCCCGACGATCAGCAGGGCGCCATGGCCGTCGTCGAGCTCTCCGCCGAGGAGATTGACGCCCTTCCGGGTTCCATCGAACCTGCCGTGTACACCGGCCCCGGCATGACCACCGTCGGCGGCCCGCGCGAGGAGGTCCTCACGCTGGTGGAGCGCCTCGAGGGCGAGGGCAAGTTCGCCCGTGCGCTCAACGTCAAGGGCGCGGGCCACACCTCCGCCGTCGACCCGCTCCTGGGTGAGCTCTACGCGGAAATCGCTGGTATCGAGACCCGTCCGCTACACACGACGCTCTTCTCCTCCGTGGACCGCGGCAAGGTCTACCGCCCCGGTACGGCGCTGCACGATGAGGACTACTGGATCCGCATGACCCGCAAGCCCGTCTACCTGCAGGACGCGGCGGAGGCAGCCTTTGCGGCGGGCCACATGCAGATCGTTGAGATTTCCCCGAACCCGATTGCACTCATGGGCCTGATGTCCACCGCTTTTGCTGCGGGCAAGGCGGATGCGCAGCTGCTCTACAGCCTGAAGCGCAAGGTGGACCCCACCGAGTCGCTGCTGGACCTGCTGGGCAAGCTCTACGTCGCGGGAACTCCGGTGACCTACACCAAGGTCTTTGGTTCCGGCGCGCTTGTCGCCGCCCCGGACACCCGCTTCCGTCGCCAGCGTTTCTGGACAAACGCTCGGCCATCCTCTGGTGTGTCTGGTCTGCCGGGCGCGCGCGTGAGCCTGCCGGAAGGCGCGGTGGCGTTCTCCACGAACGCCGACCAGGCGCCGAGCGCGCTGGCCATCCTGGAGGCTGCAGCCGAGGCCGTGACCCCGGGCGCTCACATCGCGGCAAGCGAGGAGCACCTGGATCTGCCCGCGAAGGGCGAGGTCACCACGATTGTCCGCCGCACGCTGGGCGGGCTGTCGCTGGCGGTGCACTACGTGGACGGAGCAAGCACCAAGCTTGTCGCGGAGGGCTTTGCCTCGACTCTCAACCTTGCCGAACCCGCTGCGGCCCCGGAGCCGAGCCTGCCGCAGGCTGTGACCGCGCCGCAGTTCGCGGACCCCGACGTGGGCGCCGATGCCGTGCGCTGGGACCCGGCGACGGAGAGCGTGGAGGAGCGCTTGGCACTCATCGTGTCGGAGTCCATGGGCTACGACGTCTCCGATCTCCCGCGCGAGCTGCCGCTCATTGACCTGGGCCTGGATTCGCTCATGGGCATGCGCATCAAGAACCGCGTGGAGAATGACTTCCAGATTCCGCCGCTGCAGGTGCAGGCGCTTCGCGACGCCTCCCTCGCCGACGTCATCACCATGGTTGAAGAGGCCGTGTCCGAGCAGCCCGGTTCTGCCGCACAGGCACCGGCCGATGCAGCCGCCGACGCACCTTCCGCGCCCGCCGACTCGTCCGCGGTGAGCGCGAAGGACGCTGCGGAATCAGCCGAGGAAGCGACCGTGGGCGTCGGCGTCGCCCCGCGCGATGCCTCGGAGCGCATGGTCTTCGGCACCTGGGCCACCTTCACCGGCAAGGCCGCGGCCGGCGTGACCTCCGCGCTGCCGCAGGTCAGCGATGAGGTGGCTGAGAAGATTGCCGAGCGCCTCACCGAGCGCGCCGGCATCGAGGTCACCGCGCAGCAGGTTCAGGAAGCTGAAGCGCTGGAGAACCTGGCGGACCTCGTCCGCGAGGGCCTGGAAACTGAGGTCGAGGGCAATATCCGTGTCCTGCGCGAGGCCGATGGCCCCGCCGTCTTCATGTTCCACCCGGCCGGCGGCACCACCGTGGTCTACCAGCCGCTGACTCGTCGTTTGCCGGCGGATGTCGCGGTCTACGGCGTGGAGCGCATTGAGGGCAGCCTGGAGGATCGCGCCGCCGCCTATATCGAGGACATCCTGCACTACGCGCGTGGGCGCAAGGTCGTGCTCGGCGGCTGGTCCTTCGGCGGCGCGCTGGCCTATGAGGTGGCCTACCAGCTGCAGGAGCGCGCAGCCCGCGGCGAGGACACTGCCGAGGTCGCCTTCATCGCTCTGCTGGATACCACCCAGCCAGCGCATCCGGCCCCGAAGACGCTGGAGGAGACCAAGGCCCGCTGGGGCCGCTACGCCGCCTTTGCCAAGAAGACCTATGGCCTGGACTTCGAGCCGCCCTACGAGATGCTGGAGACCGTGGGCGAAGACGCTCTCATGGCCATGCTCGCGGAATTCCTCAGCTCCACCGACGCCTCCGAACACGGCCTGTCCGCGGGCGTGCTGGAGCACCAGCGCGCCTCCTTCGTGGACAACCAGATTCTGGGCTCGCTGGATATGGGAAGGTGGGCGTCGGTAAGCGTGCCCGTTATCCTCTTCCGCTCCGAGCGCATGCATGATGGCGCCATCGAACTCGAGCCTGCCTATGCCGAAGTTAACCCGGACGGCGGTTGGGGCGTTATCGTGAAGGATCTGGAGATTGTGCAGCTGCCGGGCGACCACCTGGCGGTTCCCGACGAGCCGGCAATCGGTATCGTGGGCAAGCACATGGAGGAATGGATCGAGGAGAAGATTCGGAAGTGACTAGTACCGCTGACAAGCTAGCGGACCTACGCGAGCGCCTCGAGCGCGCCCAGGACCCCGGCAGTGAGCGCTCCCGGGCGCGCCGCGACGAGGCTGGGCGCTCGACTCCGCGCCAACGCATCGCCGCGCTTCTCGACGAAGGCTCCTTCGTCGAAACCGGCGCCTTGGGCAAGACCCCCGGTGATCCGGATGCGATTTACTCCGATGGCGTGGTCACCGGTCACGGGCGCATCAATGGCCGCCCGGTGTGCATTTATGCGCACGATAAGACGGTCTATGGCGGTTCCGTGGGTGTGACCTTTGGCAAGAAGGTCACGGACATCATGGATTTGGCCATCAAGATTGGCTGCCCGGTCATCGGCATCCAGGATTCCGGCGGTGCGCGTATTCAGGACGCGGTGACGTCGCTGGCCATGTACTCGGAGATTGCCCGCCGCCAGCTGCCGCTTAGTGGCCGCAGCCCGCAGATTTCCATCATGATGGGCAAGTCCGCTGGTGGCGCGGTGTATGCGCCGGTGACCACGGACTTCATCATCGCTGTCGATGGTGAGGCGGAGATGTACGTGACGGGCCCGAACGTGATCAAGGAGGTCACGGGCGAGGAGATCTCTTCCCACGACTTGGGTTCCGCACGCCAGCAGGAGCTCAACGGCAACGTGTCCGTGGTGGTGCCCTCCGAGGACGAGGCCTTCGACATGGTGCGCGATTTGCTCGACCACCTGCCACTGACCTGCTTCGACGAGTCCCCGGTCTTCGACGCACCTTCTGATGACGAGGTGGCTGAAGACACTGAGCTAGATTCCTTCATGCCGGATGACACGAACGCCGGCTACGACATGATGGACCTGCTCACGCAGCTTGGCGACGATGACGATCTCATCGAGATCCAAGAAAACTACGCCCCTAACGTCATTACCGCCTTTGGCCGTATTGATGGCAAGGCCGTGGGTTTTGTGGCCAATAACCCGATGCATTCAGCGGGCTGTATCGATGCGGATGCCGCCGATAAGGGCGCGCGCTTTATCCGTATTTGCGATGCCTACAACATCCCGCTGGTCTTCGTGGTGGATACGCCGGGTTACCTGCCGGGCGTGGACCAGGAGAAGGCGGGCTTGATTCACCGCGGCGCGAAGTTCGCGTTTGCGGTGGTCGAGGCCACCGTGCCGAAGGTCTCGCTCATTGTGCGCAAGGCTTATGGCGGCGCGTATGCCGTGATGGGTTCGAAGAACCTGACGGGTGACATCAACCTGGCGTGGCCGACGGCCCAGATTGCAGTGATGGGCTCGGCCGCCGCCGTGGTCATGATTGCAGGCAAGCAGCTCGAGGCTGCCGAGACCCCGGAGCAGCGCGCCATGACGAAGAAGATGTTCATGGACTTCTACGACGAGACCATGACCGCGCCCTATGTCGCCGCGGAGCGCGGTTACCTCGATGGCATGATTAAGCCCTCCGAGTCGCGCTTGGCCCTGCGCCGCGCGCTGCGCCAGCTTGCCGATAAGCAGGAGAAGGACCTGCCCAAGAAGCACACCATCTCCCCGCTCTAGCGTCGTTTAAACCTGGCGGCGGGCGAAGAAGGCCTGCGGATCGCGCTGAATTTTGTGTCTCGGCGTAACATGTGAGCCTGTTTTATCCGATAAGCCTAAAGACTAGGAATTCAATCAAAGGAGAAACCCAATGCTCTCTAGCGTTCTTGACCTCAGCGGTGACATCATCAACCTCGTCATCATGCTTCTCAACCAGGCCGGCGTGAACGTTGGCGCACTGAGCTCGAAGTAAGCCAGCGCTTCTAGCCCCTCCTTGCGGAGGGGCTTTTTTTAATCCCAGACCGGGCTGGGGAGGGGGACTGGCGGTCTACCGTCGGGAGGCAGCCACGCCATGCGTCCCTCGATGCGATCGATGCGTCCGCGATACGTGGGGCGGGCGGGGTCATCGTCATTGATGGCGTTGTGGTACTTACATAACGGCACGAGATTGTCGAGGTTCGTCGGCCCGCCATCCTGCCACCTTCTGATGTGGTGCATCTGGCATTCCGCGGCCGGTCTTGTGCAGCCGAGCCAGGCGCACGTCGGATGCTCTGCGCAGAGCAGGAGCCGCTGTTTATCGTTGGCGAAGCGGCTGCCGTAATACACATTGACCGGCCCTTCCACCGGGTGAAAGAGGGAGACGAAGCCGCGCTCGGCAAACGTCGTGCGGAGGAACTCCGCGCCCGTCATCGTGCCGCCGTCGGTTGCCTGCAGAAGGATGTCATCGCCCTCGCCCCGCACAATCTTGTCCAGCTGCTCAAGACGCACAATGACGTGCGCATGCAATGCCGGCTTCGGCGCGCCACTGCCGGAAAAGACCTCGTGGACTGCCTTGAGCAGGTCCTCTGATGTGGCTTTGAGCGTACCCACTAAATTGGCAATCGCGCGCGGGCGATCCGTGATGATGAGCTTGTGCATGCCGCCCGTGCTGCGTCGCACGCGGACGCCAGGAGTGGGCTCGGGAGTGAGCTCCGCGAGCCTGCGCTTCGCCACGTCCGCAATCTCACTCTCCGGAGTAGCGCACAATTCCACTCGTAGGTCCCAAGCCTGGCGCGAATTCTTGACGCGCGCGACGTGTCGTTCAATCTGCAGCAGCGTATCCAGCGCATGGTCGGTCTCCCGGGCGCGGCGCTGCTTGGCGCTGAAAGCAGTCTGGCCAAAATACACGCGGTGGAGTCCCTCGAGCTGCCGCGCCACGCGCGGCGTCGCACCCAGCGCCATCATCTCCTCACGGGTGTGGCCAGCGCACAAGGACACGACGTGCATGCCGCGAGCGAGTACCCCGAGTAAGTCCCCCAACTTCATGCCACACACACTAAACCGGCCCGAACCGACCCGCAACCGGAACGCTAAACTCCCAGCTCAAACGCTCATTTGCAAGGGCGTAAAGGGGTGAAAGTAGGTCGACGGGTAGCCGACTATGGCAAAGATTCTAGGCGCGGGAGCGGGAAGCAAAGGCCGCGATGGCCCGCCAGCCAAAGAAGAACAGCGCGGACATCACGGTGGCCACGATGAGGAAGGACCAGTGCGGTAGGCGGCCGTTGACCAGCATCCACAGGGCCATGCCGCCAATGATGGCGCTCAGCCACACGACGACGCCCTCCTTCCACAGGCCGCTCAGCTTCGCCGCCATGATGATGACCCAGCCAACCAACGCGCCCACGGTCCACGGCCAGAAGGCATCAACCCAGGAGCTAAAACTCAGACCCCCGTGCGCCAGGCGGGCGAAGATGGCGAAGAGGGCGAGAGCGAGGACGTCGATAAGCGGGGCAACGCGCATTTAGGATTCCTTCCGGTTCAACGCCGCGTAAGAGAAGCCATCGCGGGCGTAATGGGCGAAGTAGATGACCCATCCAATGATAGTGATGAGCGCAAAGGAAATAAGCCGGTAGATGATGGCGGCGGAGGTGGCGTGCACCACGGTCAGGCCCGTGGCCACCAGCGGGGTGATGAGCGCGGCCTCCACCGTGCCGACACCACCCGGGGTGACCTGTGCGGAGCCAGCCAGCTTCGCGGCGAGGAAGGCCAGGGCCACACCGGCCAGGGTGGTGTCATCGGCACCGGCGCGCAGCCACGGAATCTCCCCGGTCACCGCCCACACGGAGGCCCACAGCGCTGCCATATCGGCCAGGCGGTGAACCAGCGACGTCCCAGCAACCACAGCAAAGGGGCCACGCGAAAGGTGGACCTCGCCCAAGTTGCGCACCTCTTGAATCGCACGGTCCCGCTTCGGGCCGGGCCGCAGCTTGCGCAGCCAGCGCTCAAGGGTCACCGGGTGCGAGGTCAGCCAGAAGATGCCCCCGAGCGCCGCGAGCATGAGGACAACCGTGGTGATCAGCGATCCCAGAGCCATATCCGCGTTGAGGAAAAATACCCCGCCCAAGCCAATGAGCGCGAGGAACATCGAGCTAATGATCGAGGATAAAAACAGGAAGTAGCTGCACAGCGCCACGGACGCACCCCAGCGGCGCTGCACCTGGAAGGTGAGCAAAGCCGAAAAGGCGGGGCCCGCCGGCAGAGTCGTGGACCACGCATTGGAGGCCAGCGTGATGGCGTAGGTCTCGCGCAGCGGCACCTTGACGCCGCCCGCGCCGATGAGCCGCTTCATCACCTCCGCCATGCCCGCGATGGACAGCAGCGCGAAGAACACCACCAGCACCACGGGGAAAGGTTCGGCGTGGCGCAGGCGTTGTAGCCCCTCGGAGATGAAGTCCAGTTGGTCGCGGAAGAACCACGCCAGCGCGGCCAGAATCAGCAGGGAGATTATCCAGGTCAGCCAGTTCTTCTTCATCGACCATCCGTGGAATTGAGGCGCTTGACCAGCTCGGAGAAGGGGATGAGCTCCTCGTCAGTATCGGCGCTGCGGTCCCCGCGTACGGCGGCTTCGTTCGCCGTGCTTGGCGACGCCTCCTCAACCTGTTCTGCCGGAGTCACGGGAGAATGGGGCGCGTCGGCCTGCTCGGTGGACCCAGTCGAAGAACGCGGCTCGTCCCGCTCGGTAGTAACGGCGGGGGACGGCGCAGCCTGTTCAGTCGGTGCGGCCTCTTCGTTGTTCAGCACTGGGGCGCTGGGCGTCGGCTCAGCAGCGGATGCGGTGGACAGGGCCGGTTCGGCAACCGGAGCGTTCTCGCCGCCGAGGCGATGGGTCAGGCGTGTGAGGAAGCGCGGTGCCCACCAGTTGTCCTCGCGCAGCAGGTGCATGACGGCGGGGACGAGGAGCATGCGG
Source organism: Corynebacterium sp. HMSC074E01 (assembly GCF_001808885.1). Taxonomy (NCBI): domain Bacteria; kingdom Bacillati; phylum Actinomycetota; class Actinomycetes; order Mycobacteriales; family Corynebacteriaceae; genus Corynebacterium; species Corynebacterium sp. HMSC074E01. The sequence continues at coordinate 90,542 of NZ_KV794844.1, read as the reverse complement.
ACGATGGTGGCGTCGATAAGCAGTGCAAAAATCATGCCGAAGGCGATGTACTTCATCATCACGATGTCGGAGAAACCGAAGGCCCCCGCCACCACAATCATGATGAGCGCGGCTGCCGTGATGATGCCGCCCGTGTGCGCGGTACCCGCGGCGATGGCCTCGTCCGTGGAAGCGCCGCGGCGGCGGGCCTCGACCATGCGCGAGACCAGGAAGACCTCGTAGTCCGTGGACAGACCAAAGACGATGGCGATGATGAGCACCAAAATCGGGCTCATGAGCGGGCCGGCGGTGAAGTTGAGCAGGTCGGAACCGAGGCCATCGACGAACATGAGCGTCAAGATACCCAGCGTGGCACCTAGGGAGAGCAGCGTCATGATGATGGCCTTCAGCGGCAGGATGAAGCTGCCGAAGACCAGCGCCATGAGGATGAAGGTGGCTAGCACCACGTAGAGGGCCATCCAGGGCAGCGTGTCGAAGAGCGCGTCGAGGGATTCGACCTCCATGGCCGGGGTGCCGCCGACGTAGAGCTCCACGCCCTCCGGTGCCTCAATGTTCTCCAGCTCGTGGACGATCCGCGCGTAGTCCTCGCGGTCCTGAATACCGGCGCCGAGGACGGTGGTGCCGTCGACGGTCGCGGTCTTCGGGCCCATCGGCTCGGTAAGCCCCTGGATGGAGCGGGCCTGCATGACGACGTCCACAAGCTGCTCATTCGTCGCATTCTTCACCACCAGCTTGACCGGCTCGGTGCGGAAGGACGGGAATTGCTCGTTGAACTGGTCCTGCGCCACGCGCGCGTCCTGGTTGGGTGGCAGGTAGGTCTCGTTGATACCGCCGAATTTCACGCCCAGCACCGGCAGGGTCAGCGCGATGAGCAGCGCACAGATGGCGGTGGTCATTAGCCCCGCGCGGCCCATGGCCCAGCGCGGCATCCGGTACCACCAGGTGTCTTCGATGCGGCGCCCGCGGCGCGAAGTCTTGCGCACGGTCCACTTGTCGATGTTGGGGCCCAGCATGCCAAATAGCGAGGGCAGCACCGTCACCGACAGGAGTGCGGCGAGGCCCACCGCGGAGATGGAGCCATAGGCCACGGATTTGAGGAAGGCCTGCGGGAAGAGGAAAAGTCCAGAGAGGGATACGGCCACCATCGCGGCGGAGAAGACCACGGTCTGGCCGGCGGTGGCGGTGGTGATCGCCACGGCCTCCTTGGTATCGCGGCCCTTGTCCAGCTCCTCGCGGAAGCGGGAGACCATGAACAGGCCGTAGTCAATGGCCAGGCCCAAGCCCAGCAGCGTGACGACGGCCTGTGCAAACACGTTGACCTGCTGGAAGCCAGCCAGGATCGAGAGGATGCCCAGCGAGCCCAAGATGGACAGGCCGCCCACGACGAGCGGCATGAAGGCCGCGACGACGGAGCCGAAGACGATCAGCAGCAGCAGCCCGACGAGCGGCAGAGCGGCCTTCTCCGCGCGGGAGATGTCCTTGGCCATGCCTTCATCCAGCGCGTCAGCCACCGCGGTGGCACCCGCTACCTGCACGGGCAGCCCGCTGGAGTGCAGGGAATCCTCGATGGCGCGGAAGTCTTTGAGCGTCTGCTCGCCGTCACCCTTCAGCCCGATGGCCGCGAAGGCCGTGGAGTGGTCCTGCGTGATGAGGTTCGGGTTGCGCTTATCAAAGTAGCTGGTGACGGAGTCGATCTGCTCCGGATACTGGGTCTGGAGCTCGTCGAGGAAGGCCTTGGCCTCGGCGGCGTGGGTTTCGGGGTCGTCGAAAAGCAGGATGACGTCGCCGGAATTATCGCGGCCGAACGTCTCGAGCTCGATCTGTGCAGCGCTTGTCGACGCCGCCCCCGGGTCCTCCCAGCCTTCCTGACTCATGCGCTCCTCGAGGCGCGTGCCGAAGCCGAAGAAGAGGCCGAGGATGAGACCCACGATGATGAGCGGGATGACCTTGCGGTGGGCATAGGAGAAGCGGCCCCAAGAATAAAACATGCGGCTCCTAACTGTGCTCGGGCGCGCGCTCCGGAAGCAGCGCGGACAGCGGGCGGAAAGGCTGCAGCCAGGCGCCGCCTGGAGGCAGGTTGTCCAGGTTCACGCGCGGCAGCGGTTCGCGGAAGACACCCTCGATGTCTTCGAGGTCGACGAACTCGATATCGGGATGGGTCAGCGCCCAGGAGGTGTGCTCGTGGAATCCAAGCACGCAGGTGGGCAGGCCGGAAGCGGAGAGCTGCTCAAGCAGGTGCTGGAAGTTCTGGCCGTCGGCAGAAGCCACGATGACACCGGAGAGGTTCTCGCGGTTGGCCTTGATGTATTCGACCATGTCGGGGTCGACATCATCGTCCTCGTGGAGCTTTGGCTTGGCAAACACGGCGAAGCCGACGTTGCGGATAGCCTCGACCCAGGGGCGGATGACGTCGGCGCCGCCGGGGCTGACGTTGGTGAAAACGGCGGCCTCAGGGGTGGCGTCGTTATCGAAGGCCAGGTCCACCAGCCAGCGGCCGATGGCGTCGAAACGCGGGCGGTAGGCGGCGGTGGGGCGCCCCCCGAGGATGGCGCCGAGCCCCATGTCCATGTTGGGTGCGTCCCACACCAGAAGGTAGGTTCCGGCCATTACTTCTTCTCCCACAGGTACTCGGTGATGACGTGTTCCTTATCCAGGCCTTTGCCCTCAAACTTGGTGATGACCTGGCGGTCGGTGAGGATGGGGCACTCCGGCCAGGGCCAGCCCTTGTAGTCGAGGGAAGGCTCGACCTCGACGAGCTCGTTAATCCACTCGGCGTAGCCGGCGTGGTCGGTGGCCACGTGGAGCACGCCGCCCGGCTTGAGGCGGGAAGCGAAGAGGTTGAGCGTGCCGGATTGGATGATGCGGCGCTTGTGGTGGCGGGCCTTGGGCCACGGGTCCGGGAAGAAGATGCGGATGCCGTCGAGGGACTCGGGCGCGAACATGCGCATGAGAACTTCGATGCCATCGCCGCGGACCATGCGGATGTTCTCAATATCGTTGCGGACGATGCAGCCCAGCAGCTTGGCCAGGCCCGGCTTGTAGAGCTCGACGGCAACTATGTTGGTGTCCTTTTCCAACGGGGCCATTGCAGCCGTGGAGGTACCGGTGCCGGAGCCGATCTCGACGATGGTCTTCGCCCCCTCGCGGCCGAACCAGGCGGGGATGTCGAGGGGTTCGTCGGCAAGCAGGCGTCCCAACTGAGGCCAGTGCTCCTCGAAGAGGGCGTTCTGGTTGTCAGTGAGGGTGCCGCGACGGAAGGTCACGTTGCCGAGGCGTGGGTAGTCCAAATCATTGTTGAACTCGGCGTTGAAATCCGTCTGGAGGCCGCGGCCATGAGGCATCTGCGCGGCGGGATTCTGGGAGGAGTCTGCACTATTCATCAGTTGACATTGTTCCCTTAAGCAGGGGTGAGGGGCAACGTGCCGCGCCGTGGAGGGCGGAGGGGCGTCCAGGTGGAGGCCACACAGGACGCCGTGGGGGTAGCGGGACGGGCGTACGGGATGGACAACCCAAAGAAAATCCACCCCTGTGCGGGGGTATCTTTGGTGGTTGCGTGCCCTATTTCACACTTCGTTGTCCTTGGGTTAGTCGGGTTAACCAGGGTGGATATAACCGGGGTGGGCTGTATTACACATTCTGTTATCGCCAGTATCCGTACTCTGGTTGGTGAAACGTCGATAGGGGAAACCTTCGGCGATATAAAGCACCCTGGCCACACCGACCACAGGAGAATGTGAGATGACCGCAACCATTAAGGGCCTTGTAGGTGAACTGCCCACGAAGAACGAGAAGCTTATTTCGTGGATCAGTGAGAGCGTCGAGCTCTTCCAGCCGGAAGAGGTCGTCTTCGTAGATGGCTCCCAGGAGGAGGCTGACCGTCTCGCCGCTGAGCTCGTGGAGAAGGGCACCCTGATTAAGCTCAACGAGGAGAAGCGCCCGAACTCCTACCTGGCGCGCTCGAACCCGTCGGATGTCGCGCGCGTGGAGTCCCGCACCTTCATCTGCACCGAGACCGCCGAGGACGCCGGCCCGACCAATAACTGGGCCCCGCCGGCAGCCATGAAGGAAGAGATGACCGAGGCCTTCCGTGGCTCCATGAAGGGCCGCACCATGTATGTGGTGCCTTTCTGCATGGGCCCCATCAGCGACCCGGACCCGAAGCTCGGCGTGCAGCTTACTGATTCCGCTTATGTCGTGCTCTCCATGCGCATCATGACCCGCATGGGTCAGCAGGCTCTGGACAAGATTGGTGAGAACGGCGATTTTGTCCACGCCCTGCACTCCGTTGGTGCTCCGCTGGAGCCGGGCCAGGAGGATGTCGCGTGGCCGTGCAACGAGAAGAAGTACATCACGCAGTTCCCGGCGACCAAGGAGATTTGGTCCTACGGCTCCGGCTACGGCGGCAATGCCATCCTGGCCAAGAAGTGCTACGCGCTGCGTATCGCTTCCGTCATGGCGAAGGAAGAGGGCTGGATGGCAGAGCACATGCTCATCCTCAAGCTCACCAACCCGGAGGGTAAGAAGTACCACATCGCGGCCGCCTTCCCGTCTGCCTGCGGTAAGACCAACCTGGCCATGATCGCCCCGACCATCCCGGGCTGGAAGGCTGAGGTTGTGGGCGATGACATCGCCTGGATGAAGCTGCGCGAGGACGGCCTGTACGCAGTCAACCCGGAGAACGGCTTCTTCGGTGTGGCGCCGGGCACCAACTACGACTCCAACCCGATTGCCATGAAGACGATGGAGCCGGGCAACACCCTGTTCACCAACGTCGCGCTGACCGACGACGGCGATGTCTGGTGGGAGGAAATGGGCGAGGCCCCGGAGCACCTCATCGATTGGCGCGGCAACGATTGGACCCCGGCTTCCACCACCAAGGCGGCGCACCCGAACTCCCGCTACTGCGTGCCGATTACGCAGTGCCCGTCTGCTGCTCCGGAGTTTGATGACTGGAAGGGCGTCAAGATTGACGCCATCCTCTTCGGTGGCCGCCGCGCGGATACCGTCCCGCTGGTGACCCAGGCCTTCGACTGGAACCACGGCACCATGATCGGCGCCCTGCTCTCCTCTGGCCAGACCGCTGCCGCTGAGGGCAAAGTCGGCGCCCTGCGTCACGACCCGATGGCCATGCTGCCGTTCATGGGCTACAACGCCGGTGACTACCTGCAGCACTGGATCGATATGGGCGAAAAGGGCGGCGACCGCATGCCGGCCATCTTCCTGGTGAACTGGTTCCGCCGCGGTGAGGACCGCCGCTTCCTGTGGCCGGGCTTCGGCGAGAACTCCCGCGTTCTTAAGTGGATCGTGGACCGCATCGAGGGCAACGTCGACGCCGTTGAGACCGTCGTGGGCCACACCGCCCGCCCAGAGGATATCGACCTCACCGGCTTGGACTTCGACATCGAGGACGTCCGCGAGGCGCTTGCCGTGAACCCGGCCGATTGGGCTGGCGACATGGAAGACAACAAGGAGTACCTGACCTTCCTGGGCTCCCGCGTTCCGTCTGAGGTGTGGGACCAGTTCTCCGCCCTCAAGGAGCGCGTTGAGTCTGCCTCCTAGTCTTCGCATCTAAAGAATGCTCCCCTGCGGGGGAGCATTCGGCGTTTTCGGGGATTAAGCGCGCAGGACGAGGACCAGGTTAGAGGTGAGGAACTCGCGCAGCACCGGCACCTTGAGCACCCACCAGGCCCACCACGGGTGGTAGCGCGGGAAAGCTGCGACGAGCTCCGAACCACGCGACGATTCACGTCGCGCCCAGTCCAAGCCCTCGCGGGCGGAGAGCGCAAAGAGCGAGGTGCCGAAGACGTTCTTCGGTGGGTGGCCGTGGCGGCGGGTGTAGCGGTCGCGGGCGAACTCGCCGCCCACGTAGTGCTCCCACAGGCCGGTTTCGTGCCCGCCGAAGGGTCCCAGCCACACCGTGTAGCTCACGATCACCAGCCCGCCGGGCTTGGTTACGCGCAGCATCTCCTCGCCCATGTCCCACGGATTGGGGATGTGCTCGGCCACGTTGGAGGAATACGTGATGTCGAAGGTGTCATCCGCGAAAGGCAGGCGCGTGCCATCGCCGCGCACAGCCTGGGCCACCTCGATGCCGGCGGCGGACATCTCGCCCACGTCCGGCTCCAGCCCCACATAGCTGGCCCCGCGCTGGGCAAAGGCCGACGCGAAATAGCCGGGCCCTCCCCCGACGTCGAGCACGCGCGCGCCGGTGAGGGACAAAGACTGGTCGCGGGAGAGGGCGTCGACAAGCGCGGCGGTGTCCTCAGCCAGCCCCCCATAAAAGATCGCGGGTGCTGTCTGCTCAAAACGGAAGGAGCGCAGCAGCCGCCAGGAGCGGCGCAGTGTGGCCAAGCTACGGGTGCGTTTCATAACCCACTAGGCTAGTTCCTCGACATGAAAATCCTTCTTTTGTGCTGGCGCGATTCCACCCACCCGCAGGGTGGCGGCTCCGAGCGCTACCTCGAGCGCGTCGGGCACTACCTCGCTGCCCAGGGCCACGAGGTGGTCTTCCGCACCGCGCGCCACATGAACGCCGCCAAGCGCGAGCGCCGCAACGGCGTGCTCTACTCGCGCGCAGGGGCCAAGTTCAGCGTGTATCCGCGCGCGCTGTTGTCGATTTTATTGGGGCGCCGCGCTTTGCGCGGCGCTGATGTCGTGGTGGATACCCACAACGGCATTCCCTTCTTCGCGCGCCTGGCCACTCGCGCGCCCGTGGTCATCCTGACGCATCACTGTCACCGCGAGCAGTGGCCGGTGGCCGGGCCCGTGCTGGCGCGGCTGGGGTGGTTCCTGGAATCCTGCGTGGTGCCAAGGATCTACCGTGAGAACACGTGGGTGACGGTCTCGGAGGCTTCGAAGCGCGACCTGGAGAAGCTGGGGATTCACGGCGCGCACATCATTGAGAACGGCGTGGACCCCCTGCCGTCACACGTGCCCACCTTGGAGCGCGAGGCCGATATCCACCTGGTGACGCTGTCGCGCCTCGTGCCGCACAAGCAAATTGAGCATGCCATGGACACCGTGGCGCGGATTCCGGGCGCGCTTCTCGACGTCATCGGTTCCGGCTGGTGGGAATCCCACCTGCGCGAGTATGCGCGCGCCCACGGGGTGGAGGAGCGCGTGCGCTTCCGCGGTCAGGTGACGGAGGATTATAAGCATGCGCTGCTCGCGCGCGCTGATGTCCACCTCATGCCGTCTCGAAAAGAAGGCTGGGGTTTGGCAGTCATGGAGGCGGCCCAACATGGGGTGCCCACGGTAGGTTATGCATTTGGCCTGCAAGACAGTGTTATCGACGGCAAGACCGGTGTGCTGGTGCGGCGCGAGGAGGAGTTCGCGCCGGCGGTGCGCATGCTTGTCGACGACCCCTCCCTCCGCCACCGTTTAGGCAACGCGGCACGCGAGTTGGCGGCTACTTTTTCGTGGGAGAAAACCGGTGCGCGCTTCGAAGAGTTGCTAGAAGCGGAAGTGCGCACCAGGCGGCGCTAAGCCCCCACGGGGCGGGTGCCGGTTGTGCGTTGGTGGTGGCGACGATGCGGCCGTCCTCGACGACCGCGCCCACACCGAGCTCCTCCATCCGGTCGAGGTCGCGGTTGTTCCAGGCATCGGCGGCCGCTAGGTAGCGAGGCGATGGCTCATCCACTGTCACACCGTCGACGATGAGCTCGCCGGAGTCGAGCTTGTTGGCGGCCTTGGAGTAGGGGTCGAGGGCAATGCCGCCGTCAAGCGGCACCATGGCTGGGCGGTCGGCGAAGAAGGTCAGGCGGCCGTCGAGCTCTTCGACGAGCTGGCGGTCGATGCCCGTTTCGCGTGGGCGTAACACGGCGAGCTCCCGCGGTGCATCGGGGGCCTGCAGCAGGCAGGCGCACAGCGCGAGTGCTGCGGGAAGCTGGCGCAGGGACGCGATACCCGCCACGGCCAGCGGTAGGGCGAGCAAGGTGAGCTTGGAGGAATCGCGCAGCAGGCCTGCACCGGGGATGTGCTCGATGGCGAAGGCAGTAAGCCCGGGTGTCAGCGCGCCGAGGATGGCCAGACCCATGCCGAGAACCGCCAGGGCCGCGAGCGGGCGCAGCTCGCGCCGGGGAAGGCGGGCAGCGCCCAGGACAGCGAGGGCGGCGACGGCAAGTCCCGCCAGGGCGAAGCCCTGCGCGCGGGAAGCCGGTACTGCTGCGGCATTCCAGATGCCGCCGAAGCCGAGCAGCGAGCCGACCGCACCCACGTAGGCCTCCGCGCGCGGGGCGAAGGCCGCGGCCTGGGCGGCGGGGTCGCCGTGGGTGGTAGGCGAACCGGCCACGAGGCTTGGAACTAGCCACGGCAACCACAGCAAGACTGAGCCGCCCGCGAAGAGCCATCTTCTTCGCCCTTCGCGCTCACAGACAACCGCGATGAGCCCCCCGAAGAGGCCGCCGGTGGGCGTCAAGGACGCGGCCCACAGCGCCAACCACGCCACGCGCGGGCGCGCATGGAGGCAACCCCACGCGATCACGGGCGCCAGCCAGGCGGCGACCGCCAACGACCACTGGCCCTGCAGGAGGCGCTCGATGATAAAAGGATTGGCCACCGCGCACGCCATCGCCGCGGCTGCCGCCCACGGGCTGGACTCGCGCACCCACCGCCCCGCCACCCACGCCGAGGCGCTCGCGGCAGCAAGGATGAAGACCCTGGCCAGCCACGCCCCGCCGAGCAGGGCAAGCACCCCGTCCTGCGGTGCATTGCGGGCGGGAAGGTCACCGGCGCCGAAGGCGGCGGCGCTCAGGGCTGGGCGGTCAAGCAGCACCATGTCGCGCCACAGGAACTCGCCGGGCAGCACGAAGGGCCAGCACACCGCGAGCACGAGTACCACGCCCCAGGCGCAGAGGGCAGTGCGCACCGCAAGGGATGCTCGGGACACAGCCACGGGCGCCTACGCGCTCTGCGCTGCATGGCGGCGCATGAACATCGCGGCCGCCACCGCCAACAACGCCACGCCGATGGCCTTGCCCAGCCAGCTGACAATGCTCAAGATCTTGACCGTGTCGATGACTCGGCGAACAGAGTCGAGGCGTTCGGTGCGGGTGGAATCGGACCAGGAGAGGGGGACGTCGAGAAGCGCACGCTCGTGTGTGTCATCGGCATCGACCATGGCCTGGGCCTGGCGCGCGTCCGTGGCCCAGAAGATGCGCGGGTGCTCCTCCTCGTTGACGATGGTGCCGGTTGTGGGCTCCACCCACACCGTGCGGCTCACGGCGTAGAAAGGCTCGAGGATGACGTGTGATTTCGGCTTGAGGTTGTAGCGCTCCAAGGACTCCGCGGAGTAAAAATCGCCCGCGGGGCCGGAGCGGTGGGCTGCGAAGGCGAAGACCTCCCCGAGCGAGACCGGCGCGACATCCTGGTGGAAGACGTAGGTGGGGATGCTGTCGAGCTTCTCATTGCGCAGGAAATCGATGGGCTCCGTGTCCTGGGTGAGCGGATCGAAGAAGGGATAGGAGCGCTGCTCCGCGCCGGAGGGGAAGAAGTAGCTGATGCCGTCGCGCTCCACCCGGTCTTCCACCTGCACGTCGAAGGCGGGAAGCTCGATGTGTTGCGTCGTGTTCGGCCCCGCCACCGGGTAGGTAGATTCGCGGTTGAGCTGGGATTCCTCGGTGATGTGCGCGATGGTCTCGCCGTTGAAGGTGAGGTCCACGGTGGACTGCGCGCGGGCCACGGAATCCTTCTTCGCGGGGGCGGTGGTGGTGTGGCGGGTGAACGTGGCTCCGTCGTGCTCCGCGTGGATCTCTAGGTTGAGGTCCCTGGGCAGCGGGCGGGATTGGTTGTTGTACAGCGGCGGAAGGATGGACCCGAGTATGAGGAATACCGCGGCGGCAATCGTCACCTGCGCTAGGCGGGAGCGAAGGAACACGTCAGCTCCGATCGGTCGAGGGATTCACTGCAGAAATAGTATCGTAGTGGGCCATGCGCTTTCTCCCTGAGCTCGAAGGCGTGCGTGCGCTGGCAGCATTGGCAGTCGTGGTCACGCACGTGTCTTTTCAGACGGCCACCGGCTGGGCCTGGGCTGAGCGCCTGGATTACGGGGTGGCGGTCTTCTTCGTGCTCAGCGGTTTCTTGTTGTGGCGCCGGCGGCACGTGCACACGGCGGGGCAGTACGTGCTCTCCCGCGTGGCGCGCTTGGCGCCGCTGTATCTGGTGTGTGTGGTGGTCGTGCTCGCCTTGCTTCCCGACGCTTCCCCCTTAACCCTCCCGCAAGTCATCACCAACCTGACCGGTACGCAGCTCTATATTGCCGATGGCCTGGTTCCCGGGCTCACGCAATTGTGGTCGCTGTGTGTGGAGTTCGCCTTCTATGCGGTGTTGCCGCTGTTGGCGTGGTTGTTGGATAAGCTCTCGGCGCGCCCGCGGGTTGCGCTTATTGCTGGAGCTGGCGTGCTGAGTTTGTTCTGGGGTTTTCTGCCGTTTGTGGCCGGGTATGAATCCGGCGATGTCAATACGCAGATTTGGCCGCCCGCGTATTTCTCGTGGTTTGCGGTGGGAATGTTGGCCGCGGAGGCCGAGGCCGCGCAGGTGCGCCTGCGTGCTGGGCGGATTGTGCGTCCCGCCTGTTGGGCGGTGGCGGCGGGCTGCGTGTGGCTGGCCAGCCGCGAGTGGTTCGGCCCGCAGGGCTTGGTGCATCCAGAACCGGGTGAGTTTGCGCGGCGCATTGCGGCGGGGGCGGTGTGCGGGGCGTGCATCGTGGTGCCGGTGGCGCTGGCCCCGCGGGAAAGCTGGCTTTCTTCCGAGGTGATGCGAGCGCTGGGCCGCTGGTCTTATGGTGTTTTCATGTGGCACGTAGCGGTGCTGGCCATTGCCTTCCCGCTGTTGGGCGTGTCTGCCTTCTCCGGCTCTGCCGGGGATTTCGCGGTGGTGCTGGTCTTCACGGTGGTGGTTAGCTGTGTGCTTTCTGCTGCGACCTACGCGCTTGTCGAGGTCCCCGGCCGCGACCTCATCCGTTCCTTCGCTCGCGGCCGCATCACCATTCCGCGTTCGCTGCCGCGCCTCGCCGCCGATTCCGCGAGCTCTGGCGGTTCAGGATCCCTTGCCAACGCCGCTGGTTTTATTGGTTCTGCTGGCTCGGCGGGGCCGTAGATGGCACTTCACTCATGGCATTTTCCAGAAGGCATTAGTCAAACGGTTTACTTGACCCCAAACAAACCTTTTACACCGCCGCAGATGGTTTCCTTCCCCCAAAGACACCTTTTGACTAGTACCTTTTGAGGGAAACCATCTGGGGTGGGGCCGGGTACCTAGGACGTGCGGCGGGATGGGAAGCAGGCACACGTGATAGCCGCGACGCAGAGCAATTGCACCAGAAGCGAGTCGCCGGCGTAGCCGTCCGTGGGCCAGGGTGCGCGGGCGAGCATCGCGCCCGCGGCCAGGGTCAGCGCGCCCGCCAAGTAGTCGGAGCGCAACGTGGTCCAGCGGGTGATAGCCCACGCCGCGGCAGCGGCGGCAACACCGGGCAGACCTGCGACGAGAGCCATCGTTGCCGCGATGAGCAGGGCTAGAAGGACACGCGCCGAGGAAGACGAGTGGGTAGCAGGGCTGGACGAGGCGGTGTTGTGTGCCGTGTAAGCAGCGGAGGCGGGGGAAGCGGAGTGAGGGCGCGGACTGCGGGCCATGACGAGCAGGCACAACGCGGTGGTCAGCGCGGCGAGCGCGCCGCCGAGGCCCAGGCCGACGCGATAGGCACGGTCGGCAGCAAAAGACATGTGGAAGGTGCCGCCGGCACCGGCGGGAATGAGGAAGGCCTGCGTGTCGGCATCGATGGAGCGCGGTTCGAGGGGCAGTGGTTCCGAGCTGGAGGCAGGCGTTGAGTCCGGCGCTGAATCTTGTGCTGAACCTGGCGTCGAGACCGCGGCTGTGCTGGGGGAGCGCAGCTCGCCGCGCAGGCCCTCGTTGAAGGCACGGCCGGTGATGAGGAGGCGGTCGTGGTCGGCGGGCTCGATGGGCTCACCAGAGGTGAGCCGAGCAAAGTCGTGGTTGCCGTCGGAAGCGAGCGGGGTATAGCCGGTGTCGGATGGGTCGGTTGCGGCGGCGGCCAGGTCCGCGGAGGAACCGGTTTTGTCCTCGGAAGCTGCGCGCGAGGAGGCGGGGAGGGGCGCAGGCAGGGAAGACGCGGTATCGGTCAGGGCCGCCCAGTCGCCGGTGGTGCGCACGAGGTGCTGACCGGCGGGCAGGTCGAGGGTGGAATTGGGGGCGTGGGGGGAGCCGTCGATAAGCACTGTCTTCTCACCGGAGACCCGCACCGTCATGTCGCGCGGGGTAGTAAAGGAGCGGATGAGGATGTGCTCGTTGTCCTGCTGGAAGAGGAACTGCTCGGCATCGGGCGAGGTATCGGGCACGGTGACGATGCGCCGCGGGGTGGGCTGATCCACGATGGAGGCTTCCGCAATTCCGGTGCGGCGCTGCGGCTCGATGCGGATGGTGGAGGCCTGCGCGCCGGGCACGCGAATATCGCGGGCGCGGTAGGCCTCCATGGTGACCGTCACCTTGGAATCGCCGTTGTGGATGGTCACCTCAGTCGTGCCCGTGGTCATCAGCCGCAGCGTGGGCGAGGTCCACGTGGAATCGGAGTGCAGCTCCAGCCAGCCGGAATCGCCTGGCGCTGGCCACCAGGCGGTGGAATTCTCACCGTCGACGGCCGCCGTGAGAGAGCGCGCCGGGTTCGCCCCGCCGAAGGAAGAGGCATCCGCGGCAGACGAGGACGCGGTGACGCGGCCATCGTGCTCCACCACCTGGGTCAGCGGGCCAGCAGAGGGGTAGTCGCGCAGCCGGTTGCGCACCGTCGATGGGTCGCTAGGGGCCAGCGGTGCGGAAACCGGGCCGGAAAGCGTGCCGTAGTTGCGGTCGCGCAAGGTGGGTGTGTCGGTGACGATATCGGCGTTGGAGGAGACGAGCTCGTGGGGACCGGAGAGGAGCGCGAGAGACTCCCCGCCGCCCGCCACGCGCGGCGGATCCGCAGGCGCCAGGTTCATGGAGAGGTCGCGGTCGAACACAACGACGTCGACCTCCCCGAAGGTGTGGACCTCGCCCGGGATGTGCTCCGAAGAACCAGACATGAGGTCGTGGCGCACCGCGACGGCCCCGATACCAAGGCGCTGCAACACTACGGGTGCCGTGGCTGGGTCGCGCTCGATCTGCGCCATCACACCGTCCAGGCCACGGATCGCCTCGGGCGGGATGAGGGGGACGGCGTCGCGGACGGCCCAGGGGACGTCGAGAAGCGGCTGCGCCGGCTCATCGCGCGTCCACCCCCAGTCCTGCCGCGCAAAGGAGGCCGGGGGGTAGATGAGCACGCGCGTATCCAGGCTGTTCATGAAAGAAGCGGCCTCCTGCCAATAGCTTGGCACCTCTTCGTACGCCCCCTTCGGCAGCAGCCGGCCCGCCCACGCCGGGGCGGTCGCGCCCACCACCACGAGGCACACTAAAAGGCCCGCTGCTTCACGACGCCCCGGGGTCAACGTCCGCGGCAACCTCACGCGGGCGGCAATCGCGGCCACGCCGAGTACCAGCGGGATGCGCACCAGCGGGTCGAACTTGTGCACGTTGCGCAGCGCGGCCAAGGGGCCGTCGAGCGCGTCGAGATACCACGCGGCATGCGTGCCGAGCACGGCCACACCCACCAACAGCATGAAGGCCCACTCGCGCGGCAGGCGGGCCAGGCCCATGAGGCCTAAGGCGGCAACGCCGATGGTGACAAGCACGAAGACCGGCTCGGTGGCCAGCTCATTGCCGGCGACGCGCTCGGTATCCACAAACGGCGCCCAACTGGTGGTGCCGCGCAGGATTTCTGCCAGGTTGAGCCACCGCGTGGTCACGCCGGCGGACTCGATGAATTCCGTAAAAGGCGGGGCATAGCGGCCCAGGATGAGCAGCGGGGTAGTCCACCACGCGGATACCGCAGCGCACCCGGCCAGCCACACCAGGCCAGCCTTGCCCGCGCGCCGCCACAGCAGAATCACACCCGCCGGCAGGCAGGCCGCCAGCGTGGCCGTGGCGTTGACCGCACCCATGCAGGCCACGGCGACGACCGAGGGCGCGGCATCCCGCCAGCTCAGTTCGCCCTTTCGCAAGAAAGGCAGCAGCACCCAGGGCGCGAGCATAACCGGCCAGGTCTCCGAGGAAATCGCACCCAGCGTGGTCAGCGTGCGCGGGGAGAGCGCATAGAGCAGACTGCCCATCAGCGCGGCATAGCCCGGCGCGGTGGGAAGCACTGTCCGGACAACGCGGAAGAAGCCCAGAAAGCCCACCGCTAAGACCAGGAACCACCACGCACGTTGCGCTATCCAATCCGGCAGTGGGTCCGCCAGCAGGAAAAACAAACCCTGCGGGAACAAGTAGCCATAGGCCTGGTTCTGCAACTGGCCCAGCGTGAAAGTATCGGTATAAGCATGCAGCGCGCAGCGCAAGAAATGCGCGGGGTTGGCCACCAGGTCGTGCTTAGTATCGGCGGCGGTCAGCCCCCATGGCTGCACCAGAACCACGAGGGCTAAAAAGAAAAGCCCCCCGATGTGTGCACGCACGCTACTCGCGGGAGCCGTACTCCGGCCCGCCCATCACGGCGTCGGAGGCCTTGACGGAATTATCGTTTGGAACGGCATCTGCCTGCGAGAACTGCGCGATGCCCAGGATGGTCACGACCCCCAGCGCTACGCCAACGACCGCGCTGCCCAGGGCCGGGCCCAGGGTGCGCTTGTTGAGTGAATCGCTGTCGAATGCCATGGCGCCAGATTCTAGCAGCTCGATGCCGCCTTTTAGGAGTGGCTCTCCGCGGCGTCGTCGTCCTCTTCATCGTTCTCCGGCGGAACGATGAACACCGGCAGGCCCGCGTTGCGCACGATGTACTCCGCAGTGGAGTTATTCCACAGTGAGCGGAAGCCCGTGAGCGCGCGGGTTCCGGTGACGATGACGTCGATGTCGAGTTCGTGGGCGGCGTCAACAATCGCGCTCTGAATCGTCGTCACCGATTCCACCAGGTGGGCATGGCCGCGCAGGCCAAGAGACTCGGCCTTGGCAATACCGCGGTGGCAGATGGCGAGGGCCTCTTCATAGGCCGGGTCATCCTCCACGCTGTCCGGTGAGACCGTGGATTGGTGCAGCCCGGTGCGGCTGACCGCGCGGGCGGCCTGGCGCGCGGACGGCTCCCACGCGGTGAGGATTTCGACGTCGGTGGGGCGCAGAAGCCGCGCGGCGTACTCGAGGGCGCGGTCGGCGCGGTCGGAGCCGTCATAGGCAATGAGCATGGTCTCTCCGTTATTCATGTGGCCATCCTAACAACCGGTTGTTGCCCGTGCGGGTGCTTCAGGCACACTGGTGGGCATGAAAAAAGCTATGCCCGCCCTCCTGTTGAGTGCTATCTGTGCGCTAAGCGCGTGCAGTACGGAGCCTGAGCTTTCCGACGCCCCGCCCAGCAAATCCAGCGCCGCGGCCCCGAGCGCCGCGTCGGGCGATGCGGCACCACAGGAAGCCGCGCCCGAGGACGTCCGCGCCCGCGCCGCCGCCACACTCATGCCGCCGGCGCTGAACTACGAGGATGCCCGCGCGAAGCTCGAAGCCGGCGTGGGCGGGCTCTTTATCCCGAGCTGGGCAGATCCTGAGCTACTCAGCGATGGCCCGCGGGGAGTAAACGCTTTGCGCGAGGAAATGGGCCGCGACTTCGAGGTCTCCATCGACTTCGAGGGTGGGCGCGTGCAGCGCTTCTCCGACATCTTGGGCGACTATCCCTCCCCGCAGGCCATGGCGGAGGGGCATAGCCCAGAAGAGGTCGAGGCCCTGGCCACAGAAATCGGGCACAGCCTGCGAGCCCACGGCGTGACGGTGGACTTTGCACCAGTGCTCGACGTGGATGGGGGAGACCTGGAGGTCGTCGGCGACCGCGCCTTCTCCACCGATCCGCAGGCCGCCGGCGATTATGGCGCGGCCTTTGCCCGCGGGCTGCAGGCCGCCGGCGTGAAGGCCGTGTTCAAACACTTTCCTGGCCACGGGCGCGCCTCCGGGGACACGCACCTGGGTGAGGCCGTGACCCCGCCACTGGAAGAACTGTACGGACACGAGTTCGTGTCCTTTCATACCGCCCTCCCACAAGCTCCGGAAGCAGCGCTCATGATGGGCCACCTCGTGGTGCCTGGGTTGGGGGATGAACCCGCCTCCCTCAACCCGCGGGCCTACCAATTAGCCCGCGAGGAACTGGGTTTCGAAGGCACCATTTACACCGATGACCTGGGTGGAATGGCCTCCATCTCGGAGAACTTCAGCGTGCCGGAGGCCGTGGCCGCGGCGCTGGCCGCCGGGGCCGATATGCCGCTGTGGTCCACCGACGAGGACATCAACGCGGTCATCGACGCGGCCGCGGAAGTCGTGGCCCAGCAGGAGGGCGACTAGTAAAAACTAGCTGGCAGACGTTAATCTCGTACACGTGAAAAAGGCAATCGGACACAGGCAGCAGCGGCGCAAAGGGCTTCACGTCACCCTTGGCGTGCTCGTCGGCCTGATACTCATCGCCGGCATCGCCTATGCGTGGGATGTGATGGCCAACCAGCACAAGGTTCCGCGCGCGACGTCGGTTGGCGGCGTGGACATCTCCCGCATGGAGCGCACTGCCGCAGTGGAGAAGCTGGAGCAGGAACTCGGGGACGTCGCAGCCCAGCCCGTGGATATCCGTGCCGGGGAGAAAAGCTCGCAGCTTATCCCCCAAGACTCCGGCCTAAGCCTGAATTATCAGAAAGCCGTCGACGGCATTCCTGACGCTTCCCTGAACCCCTTCTCGCGCCTGTACAGCTTCATTAAGCCCACCCAGGAAATCCCTGTGGCCGTGGACGTCGATGAAGATCAGCTCTCCGGGGAGCTCGAGCGCGTTGGCAACGATCTGAAGATCGAACCGGAAGATGGAAACTTGGAGCTTATCGATGGCTCCCTCAAAGAGACCAAACCCAAGCTCGGCCAGGCGGTGGGAGAGGGGGAGTTGCACGAGGGCGTCGTAAAGCACTGGCTCGACCCCGAGGGCGTAGACGTCGAGCCGATGGTGGTGGAGCCTCAGATTAATGATGAGGCGATTGAGGCCATGCGCACCGGGGATGCCGCCCGCGCGCTGGATAACCCGCTCACTCTGAAGGGCGAGAACAACACCGCCGGCACCCTGCGCAAGCCGGAGATTTCCCAGTTCGTATCCATCGCCGCCGAAGACGGCGAGCTGCGCCTCAAGGTGGACAAAGACCGCGCGCGCGAGCTCTTCCAAGAGCGCATGCAAGGCTCCGAGGTGCCCGGCACCAACGCCAAGATTTCCTTCAGCGGAAATGACAAGCAGATCACGCCCTCGGTGGATGGCTCCATCATCGACTGGGAGAAAACCCTCGAGGGCTTCGAGGACCGTGTGAGCAGCGAGGACGACCGCGAATGGGACGCCGATTACAAGCCGGACCCCGCGGACTTCACCACGGAGATGGCGGAGAAGGCCACCTTCGATGACACCGTGTCCGAGTTCTCCACCGGTGGCTTCTCCGGGGCCTCCGGCACCAATATCCGTCTGGTGGCCCAGCAGGTCAACGGTGCCGTGGTCAACCCGGGCGAGACCTTCTCCCTCAACGGATACACCGGCCCGCGCGGAACCGCGCAGGGCTATGTGGAATCCGGCATCATCATCGACGGTCACGCGGGTAAGGCCGTGGGCGGCGGCATCTCTCAGTTCGCCACCACCTTGTACAACGCCGCGTACTTCGCGGGCATGGAGGATACCGCGCACACCCCGCACTCCTACTACATCTCGCGCTACCCGGCCGGCCGCGAGGCCACCGTCTATGAAGGCGCGATTGACCTGCAGTTCAAGAACACTTCGAACCACCCGGTGCGCATTGAGACCGACTTTGGCAGCGACATCACCGTGCGCTTCAAGGGCGTGAAGACTGTCGAGGTGGAGTCCATCAACAACGGCCGCTGGGCCAAGACCGAGCCGCAGCGCAAGTCTGTGAGCGAAGATTGTTCGCCCTCCTCCGGCGCGCCAGGCTTTACCACCTCCGATACCCGCGTGATTAAGGACCTGTCCGGCAAGGAAATCTCCCGGGAGACGACCACCACGGTCTACGACCCGCAGCCCATCGTTACTTGTGGCTAGCCCATGACTCGGCCGATGCACACCGCGGTGAAGGACCCGGCGGACGTCGATCAGCTGGCCCAGCACCCGGTTGCCTTCCGCCGCGTCGCCGGCCTCTTCGCTGCGCACCGCGGCACGCTGCTGCTGGTGGTCGCGCTCATCATGGCGACGTCTGGGCTGACCGTGGTGCAGCCTTTCCTCGTGCGCCGCACCGTGGACGAGGCGATTCCTGAGCACGACACCACGCTGTTGCTGTGGCTCGTCGGCGGCATGCTGGCCATTACCGTGGTCTCCCAGGCCATCGGCGTTATTCAGTCCTTCCTGTCGGCGCGGGTGGGGCACACCATCATGCACGAGCTGCGCACGCAGGTCTTTGCCAACCTGCAGCGCCAATCCCTGCAGTTCTTTACCAACAACCGCGGTGGGGAGATTCAGTCGCGCCTGACCAATGACATCGCGGCGATGCGCGGCATGGTGACCACCACGGCGACGTCCGTGGCCAGCAACCTCACCATGACGGTGGCCACGCTGGTGGCGATGGTCGCGCTCTCACCCACGCTGTCGCTGCTGTCCTTGCTGGTGCTGCCGCCGGCCGTGTGGCTCACCCGCCGCGCCGCCGTGCTGCGCCGCAGCCTCATGGAGAAAAACAGCCGCGCGCAGGCAACGTTGCAGCAGACCATTTCGGAGAACCTGTCGGTCTCCGGCATGCGCCTGGCGGCCACGCTGGGCGCGCAGGAGCGGGTCTATGGCTCGTTTGAGAAGACCTCGCGTTCCCTCATCCGTTTGGAGCTGGAGTCGCAGTTGGCCGGGCGCTGGCGCATGGCGCTGACGCAAATCATCTTCGGCGTGATGCCGGCCCTGATTTACCTGGTGGCTGGCCTGCGCCCGGGGATTACGATTGGCACGCTCATCGCCTTTTCCACCCTGCAGACCCAGATTTTCCGGCCCATTACTGGCCTGCTCAACGTGGGTGCGCAGTGGGTGGCGTCGATGGCGCTGTTCAGCCGCATCTTCGAGTACCTGGATCTGGAGCCCGAACTCACTGAGGCCACCCGGCCCGCCCAGCTTGCCGACGCCTCCCTCACCCTCCACCACGTCTCCTACCGCTACCCCGGCACCGACACCGACGCGCTGAGCGACGTCTCCCTTTCCATCCCCGCCCACACCACCACGGCCCTTGTGGGGCATACCGGTTCCGGCAAGTCCACTGTCGCCGCACTGTTGGCACGCCTAGCCGATCCCACCGAAGGCACCGTGCACCTGGGCGGGGTAGATCTGCGTGACATTCCACCGGCGCAGCGCGCGGCGGTCATAGGCGTGGTTTCCCAGGAGACCTACCTCATCCACGGCACCGTGCGGGAGAACCTCCTCTTTGCACAGCCCGATGCCAAAGAGGAACAGATGTGGGCGGCGCTTAACGCCGCGCGCGTGGACGAGGTCATCGCCGCGCTTCCCGACGGGCTGGATACTCTCGTGGGCTCGCGCGGCTACCGTTTCTCCGGCGGTGAGCAACAGCGCCTCTCGCTGGCGCGTACGCTGCTGCGCCGCCCACGGGTGCTCATCCTGGATGAGGCTACCTCGGCCCTCGACAACGAAACGGAGCGCGCCATCCAGGATGCAGTGCTTGGTGCGGACGCCACCCGCCTGGTCATTGCGCACCGCCTGTCCACCATCCGCGATGCCGACCAGATCGTCGTCCTCGATGCCGGCCGCATCGCCGAACGCGGCACCCACGCCGAACTCCTCGCGCGCAACGGCGCCTACGCCGCGCTCCTTCGTGCCGCCGACGAGGCTCAGAGTACGTAGAGAGCTCTTGTCAGGAATCTTAACGCAATTAACTCTTTGGTACGTGGGCTGTTGAAGGCTGAGAATCTAAATGAGTTCAGGGTGCCTTGAGCGCTCTTGGTGACGCTTCCTTTTATGGGTCATCAAAGGGGATGTTCTATCTGGTGGTATTGGCAGCATATATGGTTCGTTTCGTCGTCGTTGGAAGGTGCTCTCTGGGAAGCTACTCTCCTGCGTGAAGCTTGCATTCTATGTAACGGGTGTAAAATCGAGCAGGCTTACCCCCTTAAATGGGCAATGTGTTCAATTTCACACGAAACTAGATGACGTCTCGAAAACATTAGTTGAACTGCAGAAGGAGTCTTCACGTTTGGGTGGACCGTGCGGATTCTTGAGAAGTTTAGCCGGTTTTGCGGGGGAGGAGCTTTAGTCGGGGACTTTGCCCAACACGCTGGGATAGAATCTAGTTATGTAATCCACAGGCTATCGTTAGTTAAGGTTGGCGCCTGCGTAGACGTTTCCACCTGAAAACTACTCTCGGCAGGCGAAAGATTCTTAGCAACGAGTCAGGTCATGGTGCGTGAACCGTGGGGAATGGATTGCACACAGCCAATGAGGCGCGGTGCCTCATTTCAGAACTCGTGTAAAGGACCAGTTTCCGTGAACAAGATCTCTCGTACCGCTCGTTCGGTTACTTTCGCTGCCGTCGTTGGCCTCTCTATGGGTATCTCCGCTCCGGGGGCCCTGGCGCAAGACGGTGCTGTCGATGCACAGCCTGCTGCTGAGCAGGGCGCCGTGAACAAGGCAAACATCAATTTCAACCAAAAGGGCTCTATTACCCTCTTCAAGAAGAAGGGTGCTGAGTCTGGTACTGCAGCTACCGGTCAAAAGATGGAAGGCGTTCCGGGCGAACCGCTCGCTGGCGTCACCTACAAGATCACCAAGCTGAATTACGACCTGCAGAATGGTGACTGGTCCAAGTTCCCGAAGGCTGCTGCAGATGTCAAGGACGGAGATAAGACCGATACCACCTTCGAGAAAACCACCGCCGGCGAGGGTGAGGCGAAGTTCTCTGATCTGCCTTTGGGCATCTACTTGGTAGAGGAAACTAACGCTCCGGCCGGCATCGTTGCCGGTGCTCCGTTCATCGTGTCGGTGCCGATGGTTAACGAGGCATCGGATGCCTGGAACTACGACGTCATTGCGTACCCGAAGAACACGGAAACCAAGACCGAGAAGACTGTCAAGGATGCAGATCAGAACATCCAGGACGCGTACACCTACACCATCAACGCGGATGCTCCGACCTGGGGCGAGGGCAAGAGCTTGACGGCCTTCCGCTTCGAGGATCAGCTGGATCAGCGTTTGGACTTCCAGAAGGTCACCGAGGTCAAGGCTGGAGAGACCGATCTGGGTGCCGGTGACTACGAGGTCAACAATCCGGCTGAGAACGGAAACAAGCTCGTCGTTAAGCTGACCGACCAGGGCCTTGCCAAGGTCAAGTCCGGTGCCAAGATGTCCCTGACCTTCGAGGTTAAGCGCAAGGCGGTTGGCGACACCACTGAGCTGAAGAACCAGGCTGATGTCATCTTCAATAACCCGAACACCGGCAAGGAAGTCAAGAACCAGACCGACGAGGTCGTGACCTACCACGGCAAGCTCAAGGTTGTTAAGAAGGACGGCAAGGTCCTGGAAGGCGCTGAGTTCGAGCTCTACCGATGTGCCTCCGCGCAGGATAAGCTCGAGAACCCGCTGACGGTAAACGGCGCGAAAAAGTGGACCACCGGCGCCGACGGTACCTTCACCATCGATGGCCTGCACGTCACCGACTTCGAGGATGGCAAGGAGGTTGTTCCGGCAAGCAAGAAGTTCTGTCTGAAGGAGACCAAGGCTCCGGCTGGCTACGCCAAGCTGGACAAGCCGGTGGAGATCAACTTCACCCGCAAGGACATCGCAGCTACCGGAGAAGGTGACGACGCGGTGACTCTGGTTGCTAACGTTGACAACGTCAAGCAGGATACCCCGAACCTGCCGAATACTGGTGGTGCCGGTGTGGGCATCCTGGCTGCTATTGGCGCAGCGATTGTTGCTGCTGGTGCTTGGTTCGCTCGTCGTACCGCGCGCAACTAATAGCCGGGCATAGTTCCGGTGGCGCAGACTGTCCATGATGGTCTGCGCTGCGGGTCGGGTAATCAAAATATGGTGCTCGACCCAGTGAGGGGACTGGGCTAGGTATAGACTTCAGTCCCCTTCATTCTCTTTCGTTGTAATCCCGGTCGCGCTGCGCTAGCGCGTGGGACATTCTTTTGGGTGGTGCGGGTCGTTGACTACGGTGGTAGGCCAAAATGCAGGCCGACGGCACAGGCGCCGTGGAGGCCTAGTCCTTCCGGCGGTAATCGTTGTCGTTGGGTTGTTGGTGATGCTGTACCCAGTGGTCTCGACCGCATGGAACAATTGGAACGCCTCAAGAGTGGCGCAGGAATATGCGCGACTGGATAAAGAGACACCGGCGCAGGTGCAGGATTCGGTGTGGGATGCTGCACATGCATACAACGAAGAACATACGTCGGGTCCGATCTTGGATCCGTGGCTGAACCGTATCGGGGTAGACAATCCCGACTATGAGGCTTATTTGAAGCAGTTGGGTGAGACCGAAGCGATGGCCCGCCTCGTGTTCCCAGCAGTAGACGTTGATCTTCCGGTGTTTCATGGCACCGCAGATAAGACACTGCAGCGTGGTTTGGGGCATTTGTATGGTTCTGACCTGCCGGTCGGTGGATCAGGAACCCATTCCGTCATTACGGGGCATACGGGTCTGGCAAATTCGACGATGTTTGATCACCTCGACTCTGCCACCGAGGGAGATGTGTTCTATATCCAGGTTGCTGGCCACAAATTGAAGTACGTCGTAGACGACATTCAAGTTGTGCTGCCGAGCGAGGTAGATGGCCTACGGCCAGTCGCTGATCAGGATTACGTCACACTGATTACGTGCACCCCGTACGGGATCAACACGCATCGCTTGCTGGTGCGTGGCCATCAGGTTCCTATGGAGCCTGGGGAGGAGTCGGTGTTTGAAAACTCCCATGGTCCGGGCTGGCAATGGTGGATGTACGCGCTGTTGGCTGCGGTGATTGTCATTGGGTGTTGGCTGGTGTGGTGGCTGCGTCGCCAGAAGGCGGCTACCGGGGTGCAAGAAGTTATTAATAAGGAAAGTAGCGTGCGGGAGTAAGGCGATGAAGAGGTTGACAAATGCATGGTCGGCCCGAGTGGTTGCCGTCGGAGTAGCGTGTGCGGTTGTGTTCGCAGGGCCGGGCGTCGTTGCTGCAGAAGCGGTGCAGGTTGCCGGGCAGCAGTCCACTGGTGCGGAACGCACTTCGGCTACGGATACAGTGACAATCCGGCTGACACAAGGCAATCCCAACGACGATGGCCAGCCGCCCTCGGGAAAAATCCAAGGTGTCACAATTCATCTGGACCGGCTTGCCGGCTTGGACCCGACCAACGCTGACGACGCAGCCCGCGTACGGAACGCGAATCTCGACGAGGTTCGTGATTGGCGCACCGATGTGCACGTGGATCTGGTCACCAATGCCAATGGCGAGGTGACGTTTGATGGTCTAGCTCATGGCTTCTATGTGGTGACGTCTACAGCGCCGGATGATTCCTACCGAGAGATAAACCCGTTTGTGGTGGCGGTTCCATTCCACACGGTGGTAGATAACCCGAAACCAGTACCAGGAGTAATCGTGGCTAAGACCCACAAACCGGGTGAAACGCCGACGCCACCCACGTCGTCATCTGCTCCGAGCGCTCCGCCGTCACGCCCGGATACCCCGCAAACACCTCCGAACTATCCACCGACTAAACCAGGGAAGCCACCTCACCAACCCGAGACAACGCCGCCGGGTACTCCAAGTGCCGGTAAGACCTCAACCCCAGTAACGTCGTCGGGCAATGGTGGCTCATTGGCGATGACCGGTGCACAGGTAATCGGTGTAGTAGCCGCAGCGTTGGCATTGATTGCCACTGGTTTCGTGATGATTGCCTTTAGCCGTAGGAAGAATTCAGAAAGCGAGGGACGCTAATGTCCTGGACAGATTCTCATCCGGTCGAGCCGGTTGTGTACCGCTGGCGTGCTCTTGCGGCGTTCATTGCTGCACTGGCTCTCGTTGTTGGTGTTGCTGCACCGGCTGCTCTGCCCGGAATCGTTGGTGCCGTCGCCGAAGCACAAACCACGGCTCTGCGCACCGAGCTCGATTCTGCAGACCAGCTGAGCCTGACTGCTGGCGACTCCGCAACATTTGCAGGCCACTTTGTTGACGCCGGAACCGTGGAGGAGTTGGAATTCACTGTTGAGACTGCAGGACTGGAGTTCGACGGCTCGGCCTACACACTGACTATCGACGGCGAAGTGATCCCCGTCCGCGAAGGAGACAACCTCGTTGTAAAATCAACCAGCTCTTCAGTGACTTTCCGAATCACTGGCCTTTCTACTGACGTGCCAGCAGGAGCAGCTTTCTCATTGAAGACCCCAGCGGTCGCAGAGGATTCCGAACTTAGTGGGATGTCCGTCGATGTGCGGGGAGTAGCCGAGGAGACGCCCAGCACGTCTTCAACGGAATCCAGCGAAACCCCAGAAGCTCCTTCGGAAGTGACTGAGCCGCTGGAAATTGCTGACGTTGACGAGGCTCCAGCTCGCCTGATGGCAGCACCGAACATTACCCCGTACGCTGCAGGCGACCGCACCATCACGATGGTAAACGATGGATACGTGCTCAAGGGAAGCCGCTATATCCCGAACTTTAAGATTCCGGCCGGTGAGCTTTTTGGCGGCCAGCTGTCCATTCCGCAAGGCACGGTGGTTACCCTCAAATCCAGCGTTAACAGTTATTTATCGACTAACCCTGATGACCTGACGATCTATTACACCGGTGCCAACGGAGGTTGGTATGAGGCGAAGGTGACCTACAAAAGGATTAGCGCCAAGGAATACCAAGTCATCCTGCCGCAGATTACTATTGGCGGCACCGCACAGATTCAGTTTAAGGGTGTTCACCGCGGGCCAGCCGATACAGTGTTTACAGCTTCCTTCACCGTTCCTGCGAAAGAGGAGTGCCAAGATCCGGTTACAAGCAGACAGCCAAAGCGCGATCTCACCCCAGCTGAATTTGCTGACGGTAGCCCTGTCTACGTTGTGACCAGTGAGCCAAAGGATCTTCGCCGAGATACTTCTATCCTGAGCCGGCAAGTAAATCAAGGCCAAGACTTCCGGTCGGTGGGGGAAAAGTCGCGGTGGGTTTACAACGCCCTCGCCTTCAACTCGAGTGATAACTGGCTTTATGCGGTAAGCCAGATTCGCGGTCAAAATGGTGATCCCTGCTACCCTGCAGGAAATCTCCTGCAGATTAATCCGGCGACCGGTGTGGTACATAACCTTGGGCCTATCCTTACGTCCGGAAGCACCGGTACCCCTTTCGAAACGAGCAGCGACCGGGATCTGCTTAACGCGGGCGTGTATACCAGCGAGGGTTTCTTCGTGGCTAACACGTCTACCTCTGGTACTCGGCGCCTTTATAGAATCGATGTCGATAATGTCACTGCTAAACGCGTGTTCGGAAACCAGCAGTCTTTTTCGGAGGACTGGGCGGTGCTCCCTCAAGCCCAGAAGTACATGTGGGGCTTCCAGAGTAGATCTCAGGCCGGCGACAAGCTGATTCTTGAACGCATCGATACTCAGACCGGGGCAGTCAAGACCTGGGATCTCACGGGAATCAAGACTTTGGACGGGCGCACTATCTCCAACCCCTCCGCCTCGTGGGGCAAGGCATGGACCTATTCCAATGGAAACCTAGGGTTTGGATCGGGTAGTTCGGCTGCGAATCAGCTGGGTTTTGAGCTAAAAATCAGTAACCCGGACTCCGAAAGTCCGACGTTCGAGTTGGTCAACATAATGAACAACCTGCCTGCTTCATTTAACACGGATGCTGCTTCCGATCTGGTGCCGCCGCCGCCAGCGCTGCAATCCAACATTGCAGTGAAGAAGCAACGCTCCG
Organism: Corynebacterium sp. HMSC074E01; assembly: GCF_001808885.1. Taxonomy (NCBI): domain Bacteria; kingdom Bacillati; phylum Actinomycetota; class Actinomycetes; order Mycobacteriales; family Corynebacteriaceae; genus Corynebacterium; species Corynebacterium sp. HMSC074E01. Next base: position 64,607 of record NZ_KV794844.1, on the reverse strand, counting down.
AGACCAAGGCGGTAAACGGCGAGGTCCGTACTTTCTGGACCATTTCGGTGGAAAACACCACAGCTAACGCCAGCTCGGGAGGCACGTTCTGGGAGTACCTACCAACGGATACTCACTATGGGGTGAATGCTTCCGGTCCCACTGCTAAGTTCGAAGGCTTTGGGCCTGGATCCACACTCGTCAACGGGCGTAATCCAGGGCCTAACGAGATTGGCCCGGGGGCCGGTATTTATGCAGGCATGACTGTCCCGTCCGGAGCGGACGGTGAGTCCCGATACATGAAGGGCTATGTTGGTACACTTCCAGGACACGCGAAGGTAGAGTATGTCGTCTCTGCGCCGGTGCGAACGGATAAATACGGCAACCTCAAGACGGTGTGTAGCCCGAACAAAGTGGCTTTCCAAGCCACTGATGGTGAGGCCGGTAGCGACAACGTTGCTACTGAAGCCTGCTTCAGCAAGGTTGCTGTCGACAGTGCACCGCAACCTGTTCCTGGTGCGGCGAATGAATATACCGCGAAGTACAACGTCGTAGTAGCCGCCCCGGATGCTCCCGGCTTCGACACCAATGAGGTGATCTACGGAAAGCTGACGGATACCCCGAAGTTCGTTGGTGCCGCCACGGTTACTGGGGCCACTGTGGTCTTCAAGGACGAGTTCAACAAGACCAGCCAGCCGCAGTCGTACCAGGGGGCCGGTCCGTATGAACTCAACAAGAACGACACTCCAAAGATCATTAAGCCCAAGGGCGTCAATGGAAGCTCCGGGCAGCACGTCTACGAGGTGACGGTGCGCTTCAAGCTGGATCGAACCAAATTGAATAGCACATCCGTCCCTGCCGGGTACCCGAGTCAGCCTGCCGGTAACTCCCGCTGCTACACCAAGGATGGCCTACATGAACCCAACTTTGGCCTCATGAACGAGGCAGAGATGGGCGGTTGGAAAGACACCTCTTGTATCCCGCTGGAGACCAAGCAGATGGATGTCCTGCTTGAAAAGGTTAGCTATGATCCAGCCGCGCCGGACAAGATTCAAACCGACGAGTTGCTCGACGGCGCGCAGTTCACCGTCCACCGTGGTGACGCTGACGGCAACTTGAAGCTCAACGCGGATGGCACCGTCAATACTGATGCTAACCCCGTAGTGAAGCAGTCCACGACCACCACCACAGGCCGCGTCAAGCTCGAAGGCTTGGATGCCCCTGGCGTGTACTACCTCATCGAGACCAAGGCGCCGGACGGCTATAACCTGCTGCCCGCGCCAATCAAGTTCTCGACGGAGTGGGATCAGGATGGCAATGCAGTCATCAAGGTGCTCTCCGGAGGAACTGCTATCACCAGTAGTAGGTGCGCTGAGTCCGACACTGCTGCCAATTGCGTAAAGAAGGTCGGCATCCTTCAGGTCGCCGACATCACCAAGGGTGCACTGCCCAAGACCGGTGGTGAGGGCGTAGGCCTGTGGGCTCTCGCTGGTGCCGCTATTGTCGCGGCAGGGTGCCTCGCTTTGCGACGCCGCTGGGTATAGAACCACCGCTTGCGGCTACTTTTAGAAAAGGCCCGCTCTTCCAGGGAAGGGCGGGCCTTATTGCATGTTCATTGGCGGTTAGGAGTCTTGCGGGTCGTCGTCAAGCGCGGTGTCCTTGGCGTTGCTGACATATTTGCGCCACCAGTAGATGAGCAGAAGCACGATGATGGCAGCGGCAGCCAGGATGGCCCACATCCACCACTGCCAGTGAACACCCGAGCTGTTGAATGCGGCCTCGTCTTCCGGATCCATCGGCACTCGGTGGCCGGTGACGAGCAAGCGGTGGGTATTTACGCCGTAGGGAGTGCAGGTAATGAGCGTAACGAGGTCCTGGCCAGACTCACGGTGAAGCGAGCTGGTGTCTGCTGGCTCGACGACCCGAATATCGTGCACCTCGTACTTGAGCTTCTCGCCGCCGGCGGCAATATAGAAAGCATCACCTTTCTTGACCTTGGTGAGATTGTCCCACAGCGTGGCATTCTGTAGACCCGTGTGAGCAGAGAGCGCTGCGTGCCTGCCCTCGCCGTTCCCCACGCCACCGACAGGTAGGTCCGTGCCGTAGAGGTGGCCAGCGCCGCGGGAGAGTGCCTTCTCCGACGTGCCGTGATAAATGGGCAGATCGGAATCAATAGAGGGGATAACGATGCGGCCCATGGCATCGGTCTCCGACAACACAGACAGGTACTGACGGTAGTGCTGGTACTCGGGAGAGTCTTCGTCATCGGTGGTGGTCCAAGCGTCTTCCACACTGATGTGGCCCAGCTGGGCATTGTAGGTCTGTGCCTCGTCCCACGCGGTGTGCAGGACCTCAGGCGGGGCTTGCTTCTCCAGCTTGGCGTATTCCTCCGCGGCGCGGGATTGGGTGTGGTTGTTCCACTGCGTGGCCACCACGGGGTAGAGCAAGACGCCGAGGCCGACGAGGATCAGAATCAACGCAATGATGGCGTTGGGGTTGACGCCCTTTTTCTTGGGTGCGTCGGTGTTTTCCGCTGGTTCGTGCTTGCCCATTGTGTCCTGCCTGTGTGGGGGTCTGTTGCCGCACGCCCTGGTATTGACGTGGGGGTAGTTTTTGAATCTCAGGCTAGGGACGATGTAGCTCTGAGAGAAAACGTGTCTGTCTAGTCGCCGATAACGAAGCACAGGGCTTCATACCGATTCAGAGTGGCCTCGTCGATGGCTAAAATTTGATCAACCGCGCGCTGTTCGCGGAGCTCATCGATTGTGCGGGGCGCAAGATCTTGAAGTACATGCTCACGTTCAGCGCGAAGCTCCGCTGTGGTTTTGGGCGTGAAGATAGGGGCTGTCATGGTCCATCCTGTAGGTATGAAATTAGTCCATGAACTGGTAAAACACGTGGAGCCGACGACGGGAATCGAACCCGCGCCAGCAGCTTGGGAAGCTGCAGTTCTACCATTAAACTACGTCGGCGCAATGCAGAATGTGCATCGTCATAAAGCTTAGCACCGCCGCCGCCCGAGGCCATAAAAGGCCCAGTGGGGAGGTAGACTATCAACCGTGCTTCTTTCTGATCGTGATATCCGTGCCGCCATTTCCGCCGATGATTCAGAGCGTTTGAGCGTTGAGCCTTATGACGCCGAGATGATTCAGCCTTCCTCCATCGATGTGCGCTTGGACAAGTTCTTCCGCGTGTTCAATAACTCGCGCTACACGCACATTGACCCGAAGGAAGAGATGCCGGACCTCACCAGCGAGGTGGAGGTGGCCGAGGGCGATGCCTTCGTGCTGCACCCGGGCGAATTCGTCCTCGGCGCGACGTTGGAGAAGTTCACCCTTCCGGCTCACCTGGCCGGCCGCCTCGAGGGCAAGTCTTCACTGGGGCGCTTGGGGCTGCTGACGCACTCCACGGCGGGGTTCATTGACCCTGGTTTCAGTGGCCACATCACGCTGGAGTTGTCTAATACCGCGAACCTGCCCATCACGCTGTGGCCGGGCATGAAGGTAGGACAGTTGGCTATCTTCCAGATGTCTTCGCCGGCTCAAGCGCCATATGGTTCCGGAGCGTTGGGCTCGAAGTATCAGGGGCAGCGCGGGCCAACACCCTCGAAATCCTATCTGAACTTCCGTTAAACTTTTCGTTCTCGCCGCGCGCTTCAGGTCAACCGCGCCTAAAATTCCCGGTTATGCGTATGACTGTGATTGGTACCGGCTACCTAGGCGCGACGCACGCCGCTTGCATGGCGGAGCTCGGCCACGAGGTGCTCGGCGTAGATGTTGATGAACACAAGATTGAAGCTCTCAAGAACGGCTGCGTGCCCTTCTACGAGCCCGGCCTGCCGGAGGTGCTTGAGCGCAACATCGAGGCCGGCCGCCTAGATTTTTCCACCAGCTATGACGACGCCGCGGAGTTCGCCAACGTGCACTTCCTCGGCGTGGGCACCCCGCAGACGCATGGATCCTATGCAGCGGACCTGACCTACGTGAAAGCCGTCATCACGGAGCTCGTGCCGCGCCTCAAAGGCCAGCACATCATCTTCGGCAAGTCCACCGTCCCAGTGGGCACTGCGGCACAGCTGCAGCAGATGGCTAATGACCTCGCTCCGGAAGGCACAAGCGTGGAGATTGCCTGGAACCCGGAGTTCCTCCGTGAGGGCTATGCCGTCAAGGACACCATCACCCCGGACCGCATCGTCCTCGGCGTCGGCGAGGCAGGGCTCGCCGACGGTGTAAGTAACGCCGAAGAGGTTGCCCGTGAGGTCTACGCCCAGCCGCTCGCGCAGAACACCCCGTTCATCGTGACGGACCTGCAGACCGCGGAACTGGTGAAAGTCTCCGCCAACGCTTTCCTGGCCACCAAGATCTCCTTCATCAACGCGGTCTCTGAAATTTGCGAGATTGCCGGTGCGGACGTGGTCAAGCTTGCCGACGCCATCGGCTACGACGAACGCATCGGCCGCAAATTCCTCGGTGCGGGCTTGGGCTTCGGCGGCGGCTGCCTGCCCAAGGATATCCGCGCCTTCATGGCGCGCGCCGGCGAGCTGGGTGCGGACCAGGCTCTGACCTTCCTCCGTGAGGTCGACGCCATCAACATGCGCCGCCGCGATCGCGTCGTGGACTTGGCCAAGCAGGCTTTCGACGGATCCCTCCTCGGCCACCGCGTCACCGTTCTGGGCTGCGCTTTCAAGCCCAACTCCGATGACGTCCGCGATTCGCCGGCGCTCTCCGTGGCCGGTTCGCTTTCCCTAGCAGGAGCCGCCGTGACGGTCTATGACCCGCAAGGTATGGAGAACGCTAAGAAGGTGTTCCCGACGTTGAACTACGTGGCGTCGGCAAGCGAGGCGCTCAAGGACACCGAGCTGGTCATCCTCGCTACTGAGTGGCAGGAATTCCGCGACCTCGACCCGGCTGAGGCCGGCGAGCTCGTGGCCCGCCGCCACATCATCGATGGGCGCAACGTGCTCAGCGTCGATGCTTGGCGCGAGGCTGGCTGGACCGTCGAGGCGCTTGGTCGCGTCCTTCCGGCACAGTAAACGCCGCAATCGCGGTGGTCAGCGGTACCGCAAGTGTCAAGGCCATCGCGCCCAGCAGGGAGCGCAGAACCTCCGTGGCGACGAGGTCACTGGAGAGGATCTGCAGGGCTGGGCGCTGCGCCGCCGTGATGAGCATGAGCAGGGGCAGGGCCGCGCCGGTATAGGTCAGCACGATGGTATACACCATGGAAGCGATATGGTCGCGGCCCACCTTCATGGCTGACATGAAAAGCGCGCCGGGCCCGGCTGCGGGGTCGGCGGCGTGGAGCTCGCGCACGGTGGAGGCCTGCGCCACCGCGATGTCGTTGAGGCTGCCGAGCGCGCCGATGATGAACCCGCACAGCAGCACGCCCACCACGGAAACCCCTGGCATGTAGAGCAGTAACTTGAGGTTATCTTCCGAGCTCGAGCCTGTTAGCGCCGTGCTGCTTATCGACGCCCACCCCAACGCCCCCGACAACGCTAGCGCCACCAATGCGCCTCCCAGGGCGGAGGCTGATTTCCAGTTCACGCCGTGCACGAGAGGAACGGCGAGGAAAAGGATGGCCGCGCAGGTCACGAGCGCTAGTGGCAGCGCCGAATGGCCCTCAATGAGAGAGGGGATGAGGTAGAAGAAGACGATTGCCAAGCTGATTACAAGACCCACCAATGCGCGCAGTCCGTGCCAAGCGGCGAAGCCGACGATGACAAGGGCCGCGATGATAGCCCACAACGCAAGGTTTCCATTGCGCTGAAAATCAGCGAAGGCATAGGTGCCGTCGCTGGAAACTGTCAGAATTACCTCGTCACCGGGGTGGAGGGTCGGGTCACTGGCCACGCCATAGAATACGAGCTGCGTCTTGCGGCCTGCGTCTGCGCCGGAGGTCAGGTCAATGAGGGCGCGGGAGCAGGAGGTGTCGTCGCCCTCGGCGGGGATGAGCGGGGCCTCATCGAAGGCGCGGCCCGTGTGGGGATCGGAGCACAGGTGGTTATCCACGGTCTCGACGGTGCCTTCGACTTGTGGATGATTGAGGGCGTAGGTGGTGGAAAAGTCCGGGCTGGTGTGCTCGGATGGCGGGGTGGTGGGGCGTAGTAGAAACAAACCCGCAAGCGTTATCAGAGCGGTGAGGCTAAGAAAACTGATGAGCCCAGTACGCCACGGATTCAGGTTAGTCATGCCTATCATTGTGAATGAGTTTCATTAAAAAGAAAACTAATGATGACGCGATCAACAAGTTATCCACAGGCTGGCGGCGGCGCCGTTGTGCGGTGCGGGTGGGGCGTTTAGCGTTGCTGGCATGAACCTTGTGGAAGCGCATCTTCGCAGCCAGGCGGCGGGCATCGAGCTTGTCGCCGGCGTTGCGGGGCTCAGCTTCGAGCAGCTCCGGGCGTGGGGTCCGGAGTCTGCGGCACGCTCTCTGCTGGCGCTTTTCGACGTCTACTTTGCCTCCACCGCCTTCACCCGCAAACAGGCGCGTGCGGTTGCGGCCGCCCGTGCCAATGGGCACGACCTTCCCACGTTGCTTCTCATTGAACGCTTCGCGGGAAGGCTGAAGAAACAGCGCCAGGCGTGGGATCTGCGCATTGAGCTGTGCGGAATCACTGGCGATGAGAAGGCCGTGGCCCGCTATGCGCGCAAGCGCATTCGCGAGCTCAGCCCGCCGACCACGCCGAAGCCTGGCGTGACAATTCGCCGCGGCAAGGAGCTGTCGAAGCTCACGCTCACGGCCCCGGCCGCGCTCATCGAGGACTTGCGCCCCAACATCGATGAAGACGATCCGGTCGGCTCGTTTACGGCTGCGTTTCGCGAGGGCCGTCTCGCCCGCCCCGTACCCCAGACCCTCGCCGTCATGGAGCTTCCCGAGTACGCCAAGATCCTGGGCCGCTTGGGCGACCCGTCCACGCCGCGCCCCGACTCCGCCGCGCCCGCAGCGCCGGACCTCGGGGATATCGTGATTCAGCTATCGAACGGCGCCAAGATCACTGGTCAGGAGCTCATCGAGCGGGAGTTCGCCGAAGAAGGCCTCGTTATGCTCGTTGACCGCGTCAAAGGCCCCGTGGAACTCCACCGCACCCAGCGCGTCGCCTCGGAGAAGCAGCGCATCATGGCCAGCGGTGAGCAACCCACCTGTGCCTGGGATCGCTGCCTGGACGGCGCCGACTATTGCCAGATACACCACATCAAAGAATGGAGAAACGGCGGCGAGACGAATCCCGAAAACCTCACTCCGCTGTGCAAGTACCACAACGCCATCAACGGCCTGCCGGGCCGGGGCCGGATCGTGCGCGAAAACGGCAAGATTAAATGGGTACCGGCTGGGCCCCGCGATCCGCGTGAACCGGCCCACCCGCATCGCGCGCCGCGTGCCCAGCGCATCCGCAAGCATGAGACAGCAAGCGCGGGCTATGGACACGCCCCTCCCCGCACCACAGAACTCGTGACGCCGCCGGCACGTTCCGAGCCGGGCAGCCCCGCCCCGCCCGAGCGCTAATGCTTGAGGCAGGGGGCGCGCACGCTTGTGTGCCGAGCGGCGCCTCTTTACGCCTGCCCGATCGTGGGAAGCCTGGCCGTCAGTAGCGTGCAGGGCTACTGGCGGTAGCTCACCAGGAAGTTGCCGAGGCGCTCAATCGCGTTCTCTAACTGCGAGGCCCACGGCAGCGTGACCACGCGGAAGTGATCCGGCGTGGGCCAGTTGAAGCCGGTGCCTTGCACCATGAGGATTTTCTCGGCGCGCAGGATGTCGAGCATGAGCTTTGAGTCATCGTGAATCTCATACACGTCCGGATCCAGACGCGGGAAACAGTACAGCGCGCCCATCGGCTTCGTCACCGACACACCCGGAATCTCATTGAGCTTCTCGTAGGAAATATTGCGCTGCTTGAGCAAGCGCCCGCCCTCACCAGTGAGCTCATAAATGGACTGCCGCCCACCCAGCGCCACCTGAATCGCGTGCTGCGCCGGCACATTCGGGCACAGGCGCGTACCCGCCAGCAAGTCCAAGCCCTCGATGAAGCCACGTGCATGGGACTTCGGGCCCGTCAACACCATCCAGCCGGCGCGGTAGCCGGCCACGCGGTAGGCCTTCGACAGGCCATTAAACGTGATCGTCAGCAGATCCGGGGCCAGCGAGGCAATCGAAATGTGCTTCGCACCGTCATAAAGAATGCGGTCATAAATCTCATCCGCCAGAATCAGCAGGTTATATTCGCGCGCCACATCGACGATTTTCTGCAGCGTCTCACGCGAGTACACCGCACCCGTCGGGTTATTCGGATTAATGACCACAATTGCCTTGGTCTTCTCCGTTACTTTTGCGCGAATATCTTCAATGGACGGATTCCAATCATCCTCCTCATCGCACAAATAGTGCACGGGCGTGCCACCCGCCAGCGACGTCGCCGCCGTCCACAGGGGGTAGTCAGGGGCGGGGATGAGAACCTCATCGCCGTCGTCAAGCAGCGCCTGCGTGACCATAGAAATCAGTTCGGAGACGCCGTTGCCCAGGTACACGTCATTGACGTCGAAGCTGGGGAAATCCTCCAGCTCATAGCGCGTTACAATCGCGCGCCGCGCCGGAATAATACCCTTCGACGTGGAGTAGCCCTGGGAGGTCGGCAGCGCCGCAATCATGTCGCGCATAATCACGTCCGGCGCATCGAAACCAAACACCGCCGGGTTGCCGGTGTTGAGCTTCAGAATGCTATGCCCGTCGAGCTCCATGCGCTCGGCCTCCGTGGAAACCTCGCCGCGAATATCGTAGGCAACGCCCTGTAGTTTGGTGGATTGATCAAAAATCCGGTTGTGTGTCATGCCGGATATGTTACTTCTGGTTCCACTGCTCCAGCTTGCGTTTGGCCAGATTCATCGCATCGCCGGTGATTTCACTTGCTTGGCGACGCCTCTCCGCCCACTGCGCCTGCTCCAACGCCCGCATCTGCGCGCGTTCCTCCGCGCCCGCGGCCTTGAGCTCGCGCATGCGCTGGCGCTCGATCTGGCGAGGGGAGGGCTGATGCCAGGACTCCGGGCCCACCTTGGCCACGTAGAGCATGATCCACAACGCGGGGATAAGGAAAAGTAGGCCCGTTCCAGTCAGTGCGGCGGTGACGCCGGACAGGGCGCCGAAGGAGGCGATGGCGCCAAAAAGGAGGCCAAGGGAGCCCACCATGGCCGTGGCCAAGCGAGGCTTCCGTGTCGATTGGTAGGCGCGGGCCACCTCACCTTGGGAGTAGATCTTGAGTTCGCTGCTGGCCTTGGTGGGGATATCCATGAAAACTTCTGCCAGCTCGCGGCGGGTCGTTGCCTGCATCACCGCATCGGTGCGCTCTTCGAACTCATCCATGGTGAGGCGGCCTTCACCCAGTGCTTGGGCGAGGTCGTTGACGGCGTCGGTCCGTTCGGCGTCGGAAAGCCGCATGCTGAAAGGATTAGTCACATTAGCTATTTTAACAGCCTTATTCCTCTGCCTTTTCGCGCACGAGGCCGGAGAGGAACGGGAAGATTGCAACGGTGAGCGCGCCGCCGGCGATGAAGATCGAGGCCATTTCTGTATCGACGATGCCCGAACCCACCGCAAGCGTCATCACCGCCACGATGATGGGCAGGCCGGTCGCCGCGTAAAGAGCCACCTGGATGCGCTCGCGGGTGGTTTCGACGTCGGAGCCGGTTTGGTGGATGTTCTCTCGCAGGAACACCGGCAGGCCGCGGGTGACCAAGATGAGCAGCGGAATGCCGAGGACCTTGAGGGGTTCGTTCACGATGACTTTCCAGTCAATCGCCATGCCGGAGACCACGAAGAAGACGGGGATGAGCATGGAATAAAACACCACGTCGAGGCGGTTCTCCAAGCCCTTATGGAACTCATCGGGCACGATGCGGTTCAGGATGATACCCGCCGCGAAGGCACCCAGCACGATATCGAGCTCAAAGACCGCCGTGACCGCCATGAGAATCGCCAGAATCAAAATGATGAGGCGCATGATGGTCTGATTAGTGGAACCCGCACCAGAGATGAAGGCGTCCTTGAACCACGGCATGAGCGTCGTAATGGCAAAGGGCATGATGGCCACGGCCACCGCGATTGCGATGAAGGCGAGAAGAATCAACATCGTTGTCCACGTGGAGCGCGTTCCCAAAAGGAGCGCCATCGCGGTAATCGGCGCGACCTCACCGATGGCGCCGTGGATGACCACGGAATCGCCCACCCGCGTGCCAAGCAGCTTGTCCTGCTTGAGCATCGGCGTAATGGTGCCCAGGGCCGTCGACGTCAAAGCAATTGCCATGACGATGGCGCCGGGAATGTCATCCATGAGGAAGTACGCGCCGACGCCACACACCACCATGCAGATGAGCCACGTGGACAGCCCCGTCGCGGCTTCTTTCGACTTCAAGCTGGCGAGGTCGATTTCAAAGCCCGCAAGCAGGAACAGCGCGCCAACGCCAAGTTCCTTGAGCATCCCGATGCCGGGGTCTTCATGGGCCAGGCCCAACATCGATGGGCCGATGAGCATGCCGAAGAAAATCAACAGCGCCACGGCCGGCATCTTCTTGCCCAGGGCATGAGACACCAACGGCGCCAACAGCGCCACCGCCATAATCCATGCGAAGGACACCAGCGAGTTGGTGTAGTTGGTCTCGCCCGAGGCGAGGACGTAGGTTACGTCAGTTTGCATGGGGTAGAGCGTACCTGTGGGTCATCAGGCACGCCTACCCCGAGCGTTGGTGGTGTGGCCGACGTCGCACTAGTCGCCCTTGCTTGCCGACGCCCCCGGAGCCTTCGGCGCCGCCGGGGCACTGGGTGCCGCTGGCGTGTCTGGCACAGATGGAGCCTTCGGTGCCGCGGGTGCGCTGGGCGCGGCCGGCGGCTTCGGTGCTGAAGGAGCAGCCGGGGCACTAGGCGCTGCCGGTGCTTGCGGCGCGCTGGGCGCTGCTGGTGCACCAGGGGCGGATGGAGCCGAAGGAGCAGCCGGTGGTGTCGGAGCGGACGGCGCCGCAGGAGTGCTGGGCGCGGTTGGCGGCTGCGGTGTCGAAGGAGCAGCCGGGGCACTAGGCGCTGCCGGTGCTTGCGGCGCGCTGGGTGCGGACGGCGCGGCGGGTGCGCTGGGGGCAGCCGGAGCCGCCGGTGCAATCGGAGCGACAGGGGAGGAAGGAACCGTTGGAGCAGTAGGCACGGTTGGCGCGGACGGAGCTTGCGGCGCAGTGGGTGCTGCAGGAGCGCTGGGGGCGGCAGGTGGCGTCGGCGCTGCAGGTGTTTGCGGCGCAGAGGGAGCGCTTGGTGCGGACGGCGCAGCGGTGGGGGCCTGTGGGGAGCTTGTCGGGGCAGATTGTGCAGCGGGTGCTTCCGGGGAAGGCGCGTCGGAATCTTCCACGGGCAGGCGGCGAGGCGTGTCGAGGAAGGCCTTCTCGCGCGGGGCGGGAAGGTCGCCAGAGGGGGCAATGGCTTCGCGCAGCATGAGCGCCACATCGCTGACCTGTGTCTGCGGCGCGATGGACTTCACGCCACCCGTCAGCATGACATTGCAGAACGGGCAGCCCGTCGCAATCTGCTCGGCACCGGTCGCCACGGCCTGCTCTGAGCGGAATTCATTAACTCGCTTGCCCTGGTTTTCTTCCATGAACATGCGCGCGCCACCGGCACCGCAGCAGAAGGCCGCATCGCGGTTGTGGTCCATCTCCGCAAGCGATGCACCGGTCGCCTCGACGAGCTCACGCGGCGGGTCGAAGACCTTGTTGTGGCGGCCCAGGAAGCACGGGTCGTGATACGTAACGGGTCGGCGATTCTCCGGGGAACGCGGCACGGGCACGAGCAGCTTCTCCCGCACCAAACGGTTGAGCAGCTGCGTGTGGTGCAGCACATCGAAATGGCCGTCGAAGTCCGGGTACTCGTTGCGGATCGTATTGAAGCAGTGCGGGCACGTCGTGATGATTTTGCGCTGGCCCTTCGGGACGCCGGCGAAGGCGTCGTTAAGCGTGGCAACATTCTGTTCCGCCATCACCTGGAACAGGAACTCATTGCCGGCACGGCGCGCCGGGTCACCGGTACAGGTCTCGCCCGTGGCCAGCACACCGAACTTCACGCCGGCGGTGTGCAGCATGTCCACCACCGCGCGCGTCGTGGCGCGGCCCTTGTCGTCGTAGGCACCCGCGCAGCCGACCCAGAACAGGTACTCCAGGTCCGAAAAATTTTCCGCGTCCTCGCCGACAATCGGCACCTCAATGCCATCGGCGCGCGCCTCATCAATCCACGTGCGCCGCTCCGAAGCGTTGCGGCCCCACGGGTTGCCCTTCGTCTCCATGTTCTTAAACAGCCCGGTCAGCTCTGACGGGAAGTCGGACTCCGCCAGAACCTTGAAGCGGCGCAGGTCCGCCACGTGGTCGATGTGCTCGATATCCACCGGGCACTGGTCCACACACGCACCGCAGTTGGTACAGGCCCACAGGACGTCATCATCAATCGTGCCCGCCATCGCCAACACGTTGAGCCCCTCGTGCGGGTTGTAATTATCCAGCGCGCCCTGGCGCAGGTCCATCATGAGCTTCTTCGGGCTCAGCGGCTTGCCGGTGTTCCATGCGGGGCATAGGTCCTGGCAGCGGCCGCATTCGGTGCAGGAGGAGGCGTCGAGAAGCATCTTCCAGCTTCCCGGTTCGAGGTCTTCCAAGTCCGGCGTGGGCAGAGCACCTAGCGCCTTTTCACCGTCGGCGTTGCGCTGGAAGAAGATGTTGAAGAACGCCAGGAAGCGGTGCCACATCACGCCCCACTGGAAATAGCGCGCGATGCATGCGATGAACACCAGGCCCGTCAGCAGCTTCACCAGGGCAAAGAATTGCACCATGCTTGGCGACGTCGGCAGCACCCCCGCCACACGCATCGTCAAGAAATCAGCCCACGGGGACCCACCGCCGTAGGTGGCGATGGCGGAGGCCTTGACAGCGAGCATGCCCAGGCCTTCGAGGAGCACGATGGCCTCCACCAGGCGTGCGGGGAAGACTTGCGAGTTGTAGAAGCGGCTGCCGCGCTCGGTGTGGCCGAGTTTCAGGCGCACGCCAATGAGGAAGCAGATGCCCAGCACGGTGCCGATCGCGAGGACCTCTTCGATGAAGTGGTAGACCGGCCAGTCGCTGAGCCACGGCCAGCCTTTATCGGGCGCGAAGGTTTGGATATAGGCCTCGAACCAGACGATGGCGCCGAAGAGGAAGCCCACCATGACGAGCCAGTGCGCGGCATTGACCAGCGGCCGGCCCTTGAAGTGGGTATGGCCGAAGACTTCGATGAGCACGCGGCCGAGGCGCGCCATGGGGCGGTCGGTGCGGTTCAGCTGCGTGGGACCGCCGGAACGGATAAACCGAAACAGTGCCGTCAGGCGGTAGATGAAGTACAGCCACACCGGGATCGATGCGGCGATGGCAACCCAGCCGAACATGCGCGCTCCTTTAATTGCTGCTGTGCGTGCCTCCTACCTTAAATCCTTAGCCCCGAAATCAGTGAGTCAGGATTCAGCTAGTCCTCGCGGAACTGGGACTGGTGGAGGCGCCAGTAGGCGCCGTGGGCGTCGAGAAGCTCGGCGTGGGTGCCTTGTTCGACGATGCGGCCTTCTTCCATGACGATGATGAGGTCGGCGTCGCGAATTGTGGACAGGCGGTGCGCGATGATGAAGGACGTGCGGTCCGCGCGCAGCGCATTCATGGCCTGCTGAACGAGCACCTCGGTGCGGGTATCCACGGAAGAGGTGGCCTCATCGAGGATGAGCAGCGCCGGCTGCGCCAGGAAAGCGCGCGCGATGGTGATGAGCTGGCGCTCGCCAGCGGAAATCGCGCCGCCATCCTGGTCAATCTTGGTGTCATAGCCGTCGGGGAGGGAATGGACGAAGCGGTCCACGTAGGTGGCCTTCGCGGCGGCGATGACCTCCTCGTCGGTGGCATCGAGGCGGCCGTAGCGGATGTTGTCCATGATGGTGCCCTCAAAGACGACGGCGTCCTGCAGCACCATACCTACCTGGGAGCGCAGCTCGTGGCGCGAGATCTGCGCGGTGTCCACGCCGTCGAGGCGGATGGTGCCGGAATCGATGTCGTAGAAACGCATGATGAGGTTGACCAGCGTGGTCTTGCCAGCGCCCGTGGGGCCGACGATGGCCGCGGTTTGGCCCGGCTCCACGCGCAGGTTGAGGTCCTGGATGAGCGGCTTGTCGGGGTCATAAGAGAAGTTGACGTCGTCGAACTCCACGAGCCCCTTCGCACGCCCACCCAAGCGGGAGGTGGGCTCCTCGGCGGGCTCTTCTTCGGCGTCGAGGAACTCGAAGACGCGCTCGGCCGACGCCACGCCTGATTGCACCTGCTGCATCATTCCGCCGAGCTGGCCCAGCGGCTGGTTGAACTCGCGGGAGTACTGGATGAAGGCCTGGGCACCACCCAGCGTGAGGTTGCCGGAGGCCACCTTGAGCGCGCCGAGCACCGCGATGACCACGTAGGACAGGTAGGAGATGAACTGCATGATCGGCATCATCATGCCCGCCAGGAACTGCGCCAGCGAGGCGGAGCGGAACAGCTCCTCGTTGCGCTTATCAAAGTCCTCCGTCATGGAGTCGATGCGCCCGAAGACGGTCGCCAGGTCGTGGCCGGAGAAGGCTTCCTCGACCTGCCCGTTGAGGTCACCGGTGGCCTTCCACTGCGCCTTGAACTGCTTTTGCGCGCGCGAGCCGACGACCCCGATGACCACACCGGTCAGCGGCAGCGCCAGCAGCGCCACGAGGGCCAGCTGCCAGGACACGGTGAACATCATGACCGTGATGCCGACGACCATGAGCAGGTTATAAAACAGCTGCGAAATGGCCTGCTGCAGCGCCGTCTGGACGTTGTCGGCATCGTTGGTGGTGCGCGACAGAAGGTCGCCGCGCGACTGCGTATCGAAGTAGTTCAGCGGCAGCCGATTGATCTTCGCCTCGATGCGTTCACGCAGATCGAAGACGACCTTCATCACCAGCGAGTTCAGAAGGTAGCCCTGCCACCACTGGAAGAGCGAGGACACCACGTACATCGCAATCACGATGCCGATGATCGTGCCCAGCTTGGAAAAATCAATGCCGAAGCCGGGGTTCAAGTCCATGGCGGAGGCCATGTCCGCGAACTTGTCCTGCCCGCCCGCGCGCAGAGCGGCGATGGCCTGCTCCTTGGTCATACCGGCGGGCAGGTGGCGGGAAATGACGCCGGAGAAGATGACGTCGGTGGCCTTGCCCATAACCTTGGGCGCGGCCACGGCGAGGAACACGCACACGAGATTCATCGCGGCAATCGCGACAAGCTGCGCCTTGAACGGCGCGAGCAGGCCAAAGAGGCGCTTGGCGGAGGGCCAGAAGTTCTTGGCTTTGCGCGGGGCGTTCTCGCCGGTCTTCTCCTCGAGCTCGGCGGTGGTGTCCTCATTCAAAGTAGCGTTATCCTGCTCAGTCATTTAGGCCACCTCCGAGGTCTTCTGGGATTCCACAATCTCGCGGTACGTCTCGGAGGACTCGAGCAACTCCTCGTGCGTGCCGCGGGCCACGACGCGCCCGGCGTCCATGACCAGGATCTGATCCGCGTCCACAATCGAGCTCACGCGCTGCGCCACGATGATGGTCGTCGCCTCCGCGGTGTATTCCCGCATGGCGTCGCGTACCGCGGCATCCGTGAGGACATCGAGCGCGGAGAAGGAATCATCAAAGAGGTACACCAGCGGTCGCGCCACCAGCATGCGCGCGATGGACAGACGCTGGCGCTGGCCACCGGAGACGTTGGTGCCGCCCTGGGAGATGTGCATGTCGAGGTCCTCAACGAAGTCAGCTTGCGCCACGCGCAGCGCCGCCCACAATTCCTCATCGCTGGCCTCCGGCGCACCCAGGCGCAGGTTGGAGGCCACGGAACCGCTAAACAGGTACGGTTTCTGCGGCACGAGGCCCACTCGCTTGACGACGTCCCCTCGTGCCATATCGGCGATATCGGTGCCGTCGAGAAGCACGCGGCCCTTCGTTGGGAGGTAGAGGCGCGGGATGAGGGACAGCGCGGTGGTTTTGCCGGAACCGGTCGCGCCGATGAGAGCGGTTGTGGTGCCGGGGGTGGCGGTGAAGGAGACGTCGTGAAGCACGGGCGCTTCCGCGCCGGCGTACTGGAAGGTGACGTTGTCGAACTCGACCACGCCCTCGGAGCGCTCCGGGGTGAGCGGGGTAGCGGGCTCGACGATGGAGGGATCGTGCTCGAGGACGTCGGTGATGCGGCGCGCGCAAATGACGGCGCGGGGCAGCATCATGGCCATGAAGGTGCCCATCATGACGGCCGCGAGGATCTGCAGCAGGTACTGCAGGAAGGCGGTCAGGGAGCCGACTTCCACGAGGCCATCGTCGACGCGGTGGCCGCCGAACCACAGAACCGCGCCCGTGGCCACGTTCAGGATGACGGTGATGATGGGGAACATGAGGACGAACAGCTGGCCTACCTTGAGGGAGAGGTTGGTCAGGTCGCGGTTGGCGGTGCGGAAGCGCTCGGATTCGTGTTCCTCGCGGGTGAAGGCGCGGACGACGCGGATGCCGGCGATTTGCTCGCGCAGGGTGCCGTTCATGACGTCGAGCTTGCCCTGCCAGGCGCGGAAGAGCGGCATGAGGCGGACGATGATGACGGAAATGGCAGCGAGCAGCACGATGACGGACACCGCGACGAGCCAGGACATGCCGGCGTCTTCGCGAATGGCCATGATGATGCCGCCGATGGACATGATCGGTGCGGCAACCATGAAGTTGAGCATCATCATGTAGACCATCTGGATCTGCTGGACATCGTTGGTGCCGCGGGTAATGAGGGTGGCGGTGCCGAAGTTGCTCATGTCTTCGGCGGAGTAACGGGTGACGCGGCGGAAGACTTCGGAGCGCAGGTCGCGGCCGAGACCCATGGCGGTGCGGGATCCAAACCAGATAGCGGCGATGGCGGCGAGGACTTGGACGAAGGCCACGACGAGCATGATGCCGCCGGTGCGCCAGATGTAGTCGATGTCAACTTGGGCAACGCCCTTGTCAATGATCTTCGCGTTGAGGGAAGGCAGGTAGAGCGTTGCCGCGGTGGAGAGCGCTTGGAGGAGCAGTACCGCGATGACGTAGCCGGTATAGGGTTTGGAGCGGGATAAAAGGATGCGAACGAGTTCCATAGACCAACGTTTCGTGTGAGCGGCCTGGATGGCCAAAGGTCAATGACCGCGCAAGTCTATCCGTTTCCCTGCGCGAGCGTCTAGCTTGCGCGTCTAGCGAGTGCGGTGGCACGAGGACTGGCAGCCGTATCAATGCGCGAGCGATTAGCTCGCGCGTTTAGCTCGCGCGCTCGCGCGCTAGAAGCAGACCGGCGCCCGCTGCGCCTGTGCCGTCACGGCGGCCCAATCCTCGACGTCGTCGGTGGGGTGGCACAGCCCCTCCCACGTTGTAATGGCCACGCCGCGGGCCATGAGCTCCAATAAAACCAAGTGGCGGTCGCCGGAGGCGGAGAGCTGGTTGAGATCCGAGTGGTTGATGTCCGCGTCCGGGCCATAGCCCACGCGGACATTGCCGATGAGCCGCAGGCGCGGCGTTGTCCCCTTCGGGCAGGGGGCGGCAGCGGATTCCGCGCCGGAGAGTCCGGCGAAGCGGCGGAGCAAACCGAAGGGCGCGGGGCGCTCGCAGTAGAGGTCCACGCACAACCCGGCTTTGATGAGCCGCTCGGCGGTGGAGAGTGCTGCGGGGCCGTCCCCGACGATGGCAACACGCTGCATGAGAACCCCTTCAGTTCGGTAGAAATAGACTGTCCAGTCTGTAAATCTAGTCCGCTCGGTTCATTCTGGCCAATTTTTATTCTCCCTACTACCCAAGCTCACAGCCCTCGCACCCCACTGTGGGGCTGCGCACACGCCCGCCTCCCTTTAATGTGAGGTGTCATGACCGAACCGATTAACCTGCTGGACCGCGGCGACTACCGTGACCCCAGCATTAGCCCCGAAGGCACCCGCGACACCGCGCCGCTCGAGCCTGCCGTGGCCCAGCGCAACCAGGAACTCGTCGAGGAGTGGGCCGATAAGCTCCACGACGCCTCCGCCGAAACGATTACCGCCTGGGCCGCCGAATACGCGCCGGGCCGGCTTGCCGTCACGATGTCCATGGAAAACACCGTGCTGGCCGAGCTCGCGCACCGCGCCCACTTAGACGCCGACCTACTCTTTATCGATACCGGCTGGCACTTTCCGGAGACGTTGGGGGTGGCGGGGGACGTCGCCAAGCGCTATGCGGACCTGCCGCTGGTGACCGTGCGCCCGCTGCTGAGCCCCGAGGAGCAGGACAAGATTTACGGCCCGCGCCTGTATGCGCGCGACGTTGCGGCCTATAACCGCATGCGCAAGGTGGAGCCGCTCAACATGGCCATGGACCCCTATGTTGGGTGGGTTACCGGCCTGCGCCGCGCCGATTCCGAGCACCGCGCCACCGCGCCGGCGCTGAGCCTGGACCGCACGGGCCGGCTGAAGATTTCCCCGATTATTACCTGGGACCTCGATGACACTGACGCTTATATCAAGGAACACGACCTCATCATCCATCCCCTCACCCTCCAGGGCTACCGCTCCATCGGCTGCGCGCCGTTGACCTTCCCGGTAGGCGAGGGCGAGGACGCGCGCTCCGGGCGCGTTTTCGCTGACGGCAAGACAGAATGCGGGTTGCACGAATAATGACTCTTTCACCACACCTTAAAGACTTAGAGAACGAATCCCTCCACATCCTGCGCGAAGTCGCCGGGCAATTCGACAAGGTAGGCCTGCTCTTTTCCGGCGGCAAGGACTCCGTCGTCGTCTTCGAGCTGGCCCGCCGCGCCTTTGCGCCGGCCACCGTGCCCTTCGAGCTCATCCACGTCGATACTGGGCACAATTTCCCGGAGGTCATCGACTTCCGCGATCAGCTCGTCGCGGAGACCGGCGCGCGCCTGCACGTCGCCCACGTCCAGGACTGGATCGACCGCGGCGACCTCCAGGAGCGTCCCGATGGCACCCGCAACCCGCTGCAGTCCGTGCCGCTGGTGGAGACAATCGCGGAGCGCGGTTACGACGCCGTCCTTGGTGGCGCGCGCCGCGACGAGGAACGCGCCCGCGCCAAGGAGCGCATCTTCTCCATCCGCGATTCCTTCGGCGGTTGGGACCCGCGCCGCCAGCGCCCGGAGCTGTGGGACCTCTACAACGGCGGCAAGATGGCCGGCGAAAACGTCCGCGTTTTCCCCATTTCTAACTGGACCGAGTCCGATATTTGGGAGTACATCGGCGCGCGCAACCTTAAGCTTCCCTCCATCTACTACTCGCACCAGCGCGAGGTGTTCAACCGCAACGGCATGTGGCTGACCCCGGGCGAGTGGGGCGGCCCGCGCGAGGACGAGCCGCTGGAGACCCGCACCGTGCGCTACCGCACCGTGGGGGATATGTCCTGCACCGGTGCCGTGGAATCCACCGCTGCCTCGCCGGATGAGGTGCTCGCGGAAATTTCCATTTCCACCCTGTCCGAGCGCGGAGCCACCCGCGCCGATGACAAACTGTCCGAGTCCGCCATGGAGGACCGCAAGAAGGAAGGCTACTTCTGATGACGACTACCCTCGCACCGAATGTCGGCGCGCTCAAGCAGCGCGATACCCTGCGCCTGTGCACCGCCGGTTCCGTCGATGACGGCAAGTCCACCTTCGTGGGCCGCCTGCTCTACGACACCAAGTCCGTGCTGGCGGACCAGGTGGAGTCCATGGAGCGTTCCTCTGCCGACCGTGGCTTCGACGGCATGGACCTCTCACTGCTTGTCGACGGCCTCCGCGCCGAGCGCGAGCAAGGCATTACCATCGACGTGGCCTACCGTTACTTCGCCACCGATAAGCGCACCTTCATCCTCGCCGATACCCCCGGCCACGTGCAGTACACGCGCAACACGGTCACCGGCATGTCCACCTCCCAGGTGGTGGTGCTGCTTGTCGACGCCCGCAATGGCGTCGTCGAACAAACCCGCCGCCACCTCAACGTCGCAGCACTCCTGGGCGTGCGCCACGTGATTCTGGGCGTGAACAAGATCGACCTGGTGGACTATGACGAGGCCACCTTCCGCGCGATTGAGACGGAGTTCCACGACATTGCGGCGCGCCTGGGCATTACGGAATCGGTCGTCATCCCGATCTCCGCGCTCAAGGGCGATAACGTTGTGGAACGCTCCACCACGATGGACTGGTACGAGGGCCCGACGGTCCTCGAAACGCTGGAGACCGTCCCTGTAGCCACCGGCCGCGCCGACGACCTGGACTTGCGTTTTCCCATTCAGTACGTCATCCGCGAGCACGCAACCGACTACCGCGGTTATGCCGGGCGCGTGAAAGCCGGGCACGTGGCGGTGGGGGATGAGGTGACGCTGCCGGGCGGGCGGACCTCGACGGTCACCGCGATTGATAGCACCGACGGCCCGCTTGGCTCGGATGAGGCAGCGCGCGCCGGGGATTCCGTGGTACTTAGGCTGGCCGACGATATCGACTTGGCTCGCGGTGATCTCATCGCCGGTTCGCAGCGCCCGGAGGAGGTGCGCGAATTCGCCGCCACCGCGGTGGTCCTCACAGACAAGGAGCTGCGCGCGGGACAGATGGTGAAGCTGCGCTATGGTGCCGCGCTGGTCAAGGCGCGCGTGGCATCGGTGGACCGCATCCTCGACCTAGACGGCGTGGCGGATGTTGAGGCTCCGGAGTCCGCGGCGCTCAATGACATCGCTTACATCTCTGTCCAAACACAAGCGGAGCTGCCGGTAGAGAACTACGCTGCTCGCGGCGCGGTGGGCAATTTCTTGCTCATCGATCAGTCCAGCGGCAACACCCTTGCCGCCGGCTTTGTGGGCCAGCGCCTGCGTTAATACCCCCGTTGACCCGCGGCTTTATGGCCGCGGGTTTCGGCGTTTTAAGCGTTCTTCTCGGCCTGCTTGCGGCCCAAGGTCTTGCGCAAGGACCAGATGAACTCCGCAATCATCAGGTACACCGGCGTGCCGCCGGCGACCATGAAGAAGAAGGCACCGGCGGAGCTGGCCTCGTCGACGTAGTCATCAGCGCCGTAGAGGAGTTCGACGCCGCTGGCGTTGCCAACCTCCGCGAGGGCGCCGAGGCCGCGAATGGTGGAGATAATCCACATGAAGGCCAGCAGACCCCACACGATGCACCACTGAATCGACTGGGCGCGCTGACGGGAGGGCTCCACGGGGAAGGAGAAGTCAATATTGAAGCTGGAGGAGCCGGAAGCCTGGGCGGTCGAAGGCTGCGGCATGAGCTGCACGCCCGAGCCGGACGTGGCGATCTCGCGGATGCGGGCGACGTCCACCTCGGGGCCAAAGGGATCCGCGATAGCTCGGTCATACTGCTCGCGGCGGTCTTGGCGGGAGAAGATGCTGTGGGCGGTGGAGAGTTCGTCGTAAAGCGCGGCGTTGGAAGGGTCAGTCGCGGCGAGGCGGCGCTCGATGTCCGAGGTCAGGGTCGCGGAATCAGCGGAAGGGTCAAGGTTGAGGGAGCTATAGAGGCTGTAGTGTGCCACGAGGCGAAAAGTCCTTTCGAGGGGTTAGCAGGGATCGCTGAAATCTGCATTGTTGTTGAGCGAACGGGCGTTGCCACCGTATCGCGCTTTGAGTTTACAGACCTCATCCACGCTGTGTCCGGCGTCGTAGTAGGCCGCATAAACTTGCTTTCCATCGTGTTCCGAACGCAGCGAGCTGCACGCCGTTCCCGGCATGATGTTGACCCCGGCGTAGTGGGACTTCACGCGGTCGATTTCGGATTGCGGTGACTCGCCATAAGGGACGAGGAGGGAGTCCACGATGAGGATGTAGCGGCCATCGCAGGTTTCCTGAGCTTCTACGTTCTCAGTGTTGTCTGCGCAGAGAGGGATGTCGTCGATGATTTGTGTCGGGACGTTGTCGGCCTTGAGGCGGTCAGCATCCCAGCACTTGATCGACGAGGTGTCATCGACATCGTCGTTCTTATAGGGAACCCATTCTCCACCGCCCCAGGAATAGAGATAAAAAGAGGAGCTGTTTTCTGAGGCGAGGTAGAGCCAGTCGTCATTACAAAACAGCGTCATCGGGCGAGGAATACCGTCCCTGGTCTTCTCAGCTGCCGTACCGCACCTGTCCTGAGGTTTGTTCTTTGACGTCACGGGTTTCGCAGTGCTCGTCTCAACGCTTGTAGTGCGGGCTTTACTGCTTGTTGAGCCGGACTCAGCGCTTGTGGTGGTGCTTGGGGCCACCTGTGTAAAGAGCGCCTCCTGCTCCGTGGTTTCGGAAGAAGAGCGTGACATCAGAAACCACGTGACACCAGCAATGACCGCAAGGAGCACGATAAGGGCGATGATAAGGATGCTCCCCGAGCGTGCAGGACGTTCCGGTCCCTCGTTGCTTGGCGGGGCCCAGGGGTTGTTATCAGTCACGCAGGGAACTCCTTCAAGACGGGGCGGCAGACACAGCTTCCACAGGAAGCCGTGTCACACTTTAGCCGTCTTGTCCCCGTGAGAAAGGGTTTTATACGGGCGGGACGTCGCCGTTCATGATCACCTTTTGCTGGCCCTCATCCCAGCGGAAGCCGGCATGCGTTTCGCCGGTGCGGCCAGCGGTGGTTTCGCCCTCGCGCGGCCAGTGGTAGGTTACGGCGATTTCAGCGTCATTCACGCGCTCGATGGTGGGGAAGAAGCCATAAGGCTCGGCAGTTGCGGTGCCGAGGTATTCACCCTTGTGGAAGAGCATGATGTGGTGCGGCGAGGAGGCCGTAGCACCCTCGATGGCGATGATTAGCCAGCTCAAATCCGCGCAGGGTTCAAACTCTGAGGAAGAAGGCCGCCCCCAACCAAAGCCATTCCACGGCGCGATGGTGCCAATGCCTGATTGATAGGCCTCTTCAGCGTCAATGTCTTCGCAGGAGTCTGGTTCATTCGGGGCAGGTGCTTGGTTGCTCGTGGGCTCCGGACTTGCGGCCTCTTCCGTGGGGCTTTCGGCAGCAACGCTCGTCGGGCTGTTGCGGACCGCGCTAAACATCGGGGTGTCCGCCTCGCCCTGCTCCTCCTGGGAACAGGCGGCGAGCGGGAGGCACATGAGTGCAGCGCCCACAAGGGCAGAAGCAGACCGGAGCATGGGTGTTCCTTCCATAGAATGTGTGCCTCACCTCGAGGCACACGGCTGGTTTTATCTTAGCTAGGCGGAACGTCGCCGCTCATGAAGACTTTGTTCTGGGCTTCATCCCAGCGGAAGTTAGCCTTTGACGTGCCCGTCGGCGCGGCGTTGGCGTCGCCTTCCTGCGGCCAGTGATAGGTCACGGAAATCTCGTTGCCGTTAACCTGCTCGACGTCGGGGGAGAAGGCATAGGGCTCGGCGGTGGCGGTGCCGATGTACTCGCCGTAATGGAAGAGCATGATGTGGTGCGGCGAGGAG
>NZ_KV794844.1:0-41082 GCF_001808885.1 Corynebacterium sp. HMSC074E01 | reverse complement strand
GAGCATGATGTGGTGCGGCGAGGAGGCCGTGGCACTCTTGACGGAAATGGTCTGCCAGCTCAACCCCGCGCAGGGATCGAAGTGGGAGGAATCAACCAGTGCCCATTCGTGGCCATGCCATTGGGGAACATGGGCAATGTTGTCATCAAAGGCTGCCTGGGCGTTGCCTGCCTCGCAGACTACGGGGCTGGCCTGGGCTTCTTCAGGGGTGCTGCAGGCGATGAGCGGCATGCAGAGAAGTGCTGCTCCGGCGAAAACTCGTGGTGTGAACATTGTGTTCTCCTTTCTGAGGTCTCGGTGTGGTTCCAGACCCTACAAGCGGCCGCGGCGCTCAGAATAGAGTTGTGGAGAGCATTCCTCGGGCTAGCGGGTAGTCTCGCAGACATGGAGAATCTGTCTGGTCGTACACTGTTCGTCGCCGCCGTGGATGCTGAAGCCACGCATGTTCCTGAAGGCTCGCCGCTGCTCATCACCGGTATTGGTACGGTTCCCGCCGCCATTGAACTCACTAATGTGCTGGCGTCGGCAGAGGTGCTGCCGGATCGGGTCATCAACATCGGTACTGCGGGCGCGCTTCGCGACGATCTCTCAGGCGTCTTCGAGGTCTCCCACGTGCGCAAGCACGACTTCCACCTCGAGGTGCTCAGCGATGTTTCCCGTTATCTCCTCCCCGAGGTCATAGAGCTCGAGACCTCAGGAAAGCTGCCGACCGCCACGCTTGCCACGGGTGACGCCTTTATTTCGGATACCCCGACCCGCACGCGCCTTGCCCAGGATTCTGCGCTGTGCGATATGGAGGGCTACGCCATCGCGGCGGTATGCCGAAAGTTCGGTGTGCCGTGCACGCTGCTCAAGCAAGTTTCGGATACCGCGAACGAAGAATCCTACGGTTCGTGGGCGAAGGTGCTCGACCGCGCGGCGGAGGAACTGGCCGCCGCATTCGGCACGGTGTCCGCGGACTAGGGCCTGCATACGGAAACTGCCCGATCTGACAAACTTCTCCCCCGCCGCCGTAGGCGAGGGCCAATGGTTTTGTCAGATCGGGCAGTTGCGCGGCCGGAAGGGCTAGAGGCATCAAAGCTGGGCCGCGGCTGCGGGTTAGCGGGCGCCGCTGGCCTCCAGCTTCTCGTAGAGTTCCTTGACGTCCTCGTGGCCCTCTGATGTGGCTATCTTGATGTCCTCGGTATCGATTTCACCGGCGCGCAGGCTGGCCATCTCCTGGTGGTAGCGGAAGACCACGGCGATCGTGGCAGCAACGGGTACGGCCAGGAAGGCGCCGATGATGCCTGCCAAGGCGGAGCCGACCGTGACGGAGAGCAGCACCATGGCGGCGTGCAGGCCCATGGCCTTGGACTGCAGCATCGGCTGGAGCACGTTGCCCTCCACCTGCTGCACGATGATGATGAGCGCCAAGGCGAGCAAGGCCTTCGTCAGACCATCGGAGACCAGCGCGATGATGACGGCCAAAGCACCCGCAGTGACCGCGCCAATGACCGGGATGAAGCTGGCGAAGAAGGTCACCACGCCGATGACCAGCGCCAGCGGAACTTGGAGGGCCCAGAGGCCGAGGCCAATGAGGAGGCCGTCGACAGCCGCGACGGCTGCTTGTGCCTGAATGAAGCCGGACAAGGTATTCCATACGCGAGTCAGCAGCTCGGTGGCGTGCCAACCTGCGGAGTAGCCGGTATAGGTGCGCAGCCACGGCAGGAACTTATCGCCGTCCTTGAGGATGAAGAAGGCTACGAAGAGCATGATGGCGAGCGCCATGGCGATGGAGCTGGCCATCGATACGCCGGAAATCACCCCGGTGGCGATGTTGGAAGCTTGGCCCTTGATGAACGTCATGGCATCATCGAGGACTTCCTGGACCTTTGCCGCATCAATTTCGAAGGGTAGGTCCTTGGCCATATCGACGAGCTTGTTCAAGCCGCCCTCAGCTTGGCTGACCAAGGACGCACCCTGAGAGGACACCACCGGGGCCATCGCCGCGAACACGCCGCCGATGATGGCCAAGAAGCCCAGCAGCGTGGTGATGGAGGCCAGTGCACGGGGGAATTTGTGCGCGCGCAACCAGTTGGTCACGGGGAAGAGCACCGTGCAGACCAGGATGGCCAGGATGACGGGCAGCAGGCCTACCCAGATGAACTTCAGCAGGTAGCCGGCCAAGCCGACGCCCGCCACCACGATGATGAAGACCAAGCACACCTTGGCTAAGGAAATGGCGTCGCGCCCGAGGACGCGGGACTTGTCATCGGTCTTCGACACCGGGAGGGCGGCTTCCTCATCGGAGGAGTCCGCCGCCTGCAGCTTATCTTCGTCGTGCGTAGTACTCATGCGCTATATCTTTGCACATGAGCCGCAGAAACGAACTATGCGCGGATGCTGCTTACCTGGCGGATGATGCCGAAGCGGTGCATCGTCACCGAGACTGCCTGTTCGAGGAGGAAGGGCAGCAGCTCACGGCGGCCATCAGCCAGCACCGGCTGATTCAAGACCACGGAGTTGGATTCCACGGCCGCTTCAAAGACACCCGGCTCGACAGAACCCACAGCGCGCACGCGGCCAGATTCCAGCCCTGCGACCTCGCGGGCGAAGCTATCCGCCGACACGCTGTCGACCTTAAAACCCAGCTCACGCAGTTCCGCGGCCTTCTCCGGGGCGGCGCTGAAGCGCACTGGGGAGCCGGTGCGGGTGGCGGCGAGGGCCAGGCGGGAGACGTCGCGAAGCGCGGCATCAGTGCCAATGCGCACCTGCAGCGGGGTCAGCACCGGGCGGTAGCGGAAGACGTTGGCCTCGCAGACCAGGCCGGCGCGGTCGTGCTTGCGGCCGAACTCCTGCTGCCAAGCCAGCTCGTCGAGCTCCGCTGCGCGCCACAGCCACGCGGTATTCTCCTCCGAGAATCCCAGCTCTCCGAAGGCGCGCAGCTGGGCCGCCACCGGCTGGGAGATGTCCACGTCGAAGGGGCGAAGCGGGCCCTCGGACCAGGTACCGAACTGTGCGACGTAGTTCGGGCCGCCGGCCTTTGCACCCGGGCCCATGACGGATTGCTTCCAACCGCCGAAGGATTGGCGTTGCACAATCGCGCCGGTAATACCGCGGTTGACATAGGCATTGCCCACCTCGACGCGCTCGAGCCAGTAATCGATCTCATCGTTATCCAGCGTGTGGATGCCGCCGGTCAGGCCATAACCGGTGGAGTTCTGCCACTCGATGGCCTCCTCCAGGGTCTCCGCGTGCATGATGCCCAGCACCGGGCCGAAGCACTCGTTGACGTGGAACCAGGAGCCCGGGCGCACGTTATCGCGGATACCCGGGGACCACAGGGTGCCTTCCTCGTTGAGCTTCTCCGGCTTCACCAGCCACTTTTCACCCGGCTCCAGCTGGGTGAGGCCACGCAGCAGCTTCTCGCCCGGGGCCTCGGCTAGGCCATTCATCGTCGTGGTGATGTCGTAGCCGGGGCCGGTGATGAGGGTCTTGACGGCGTCGACAAGCTGCGAGCGCAGGCGCTGCGATTCGCCAGCCGCGCCGACGAAGATGACCAGGGAGGATGCGGAGCACTTCTGGCCGGAGTGGCCGAAGGCGGAGAGGTAGAGGTCCTGGATGGCCAGATCCGGGTCCGCGGACGGGGTGATGATGAGCGCGTTCTTGCCGGAGGTCTCCGCCATGATGTTGAGCTCCGGCTTCCAGGAACGGAAGAGCTTGCCGGTATCGGAAGCACCCGTGAGGATGACGGCATCGACATCGTCGTGGGAGATGAGCGCGCGGCCGGCGTCACCCTCGTCGGTGAAGACGAGCTGGACCAGATCCGGGTCGAGGCCCTGAGCCTCGAGGCCGGCGCGGAAGGCCTCCACGACGAGCTTCGCGCAGTGCACGACCTGCGGCGCTGGCTTGATGATGACGGCCGAACCCGCGGCGAGAGCCGCCGCGATGCCGCCGGTGGGGATGGCCACTGGGAAGTTCCACGGCGGCGTCACCACGGTCACGCGGTAGGGCGTGAACTCGGCGGCGTAGTTCTCCAGCAGGCGCGCGGACTGCGCGTAGTAGGTGCAGAAGTCGATGGCCTCGGAAATCTCGGGGTCGGTCTGCGTGACGGTCTTGTTGGCCTCGTAGGCGGCGACGGAGATGAACTCGCCGCGGCGGTTGGCCAGCTCATCGGCCACGGCCTCGAGCGCGCGGGCGCGGTCCTCCGCCGAGCGGGCACCCCACTCGGCGCCGAGCTCAGCGGCGCGGGCCACGTGCTTGTCGACGACCCCCGCATCCGTCACCTCATCCACCCCGTGCTCACCCGGGTCGGTGGCCAGGGCCTTAAGCGCCCACTCGCGGTTAGCCTCCAGGGCTGGGTCGGTGTCCGGCTCGTTGGCGAAACGCCCGGTGCGCGGTGCCTGACGGCCGGCTGCCTGCTCGGCCTCCTCCAGGCGGTTCTGGGTGCGGCGCGGGCCGGCGAAGGTATCCCAGCGCTTCTCGACGGCCTCCCGGAAGACCTCCTCCTGGTCCTTCAGTGCCTTCTCCTCTGGGGCGAAGAGGGCGTAGAGGAAGTTCTGCGGTGCAGAGTTCTCCTCCAAACGGCGCACCAGGTAGGAGACCGCGACATCGAAGTCCTCCATGTGCACCACTGGGGTGTAGAGGATCTGGCGGCCCTCGAAAGCCTCGCGGACCGCAGCCTGCTGGGCCGGGGACATGCCCTGGAGCATCTCGGAATCCATCATGCGCATGACACCGCGCTTGGTACCCAGCTTGTAGGCAAAGGCCGCGGTGTAGAGGTTGTGGGTGGCCACGCCGATGCGCACGCAGTCGGCGAACTCGGGGCGCAGGATGTAATCGAGCAGGCGGTAGTAGTTGGCGTCCACCTCATCCTTGGTGGCATAAGGTGCTGCCGGCCAGCCGTGGATTTCACCCTGGACGTGCTCCATGGAAAGGTTCGCGCCTTTGACGATGCGAATCTTGATGTGGGAGCCGCCCTCGGCCACGCGCTGCTGAGCGAACTCCGCGAGGTGGGCCAGGGCGTCGAAGGTATCCGGCAGGTAGGCCTGCAGGACGATGCCTGCCTCGAGGTTGGTGAACTCCGGCTCGCTGAGCAGCTCGGTGAACAGGCGCACCGTGAGGTGGAGGTCGTGGTATTCCTCCATGTCCAGGTTGATGAAGACCTTATCCGGGCGGCGCGCGGCGGCCTCGTAGAGCGGGCGCAGGCGCTCCTTGAGGCGGACCAGGGAACCCTCGATATCCCACGGGTTGAGCTGGGCCACCATGGAGGAGGCCTTGACGGACACGTAGGTCACGCGCGGGTTATTGATGAGCGTGAGGGTGCGCTCGGCGCGGGAGCGCGCTTCGTCGTCACCCAGCACGGCCTCGCCGAGGAGGTTGAGGTTGAGCTGCTCGCCGGACTCGGCGGCCTTGTCCAAGGTCTTGTTTAGGGCATCGCTCTCGGCGTCGAGCACCAGGTGGCCGACCATCTGGCGCATGCGCATGCGGGCCAGCGGCATGACCAGGTTCGGCAGGATAGGCCCGAAGAAACCGCCCAGGCCCACCAGCGATCCGTTGATGAGGCCGAGGAAGGAAGCGTCATAGGTGGTGGTGACGGACTTCAGCGCGTGGGCGGCTACCTTGTCATCTTCGGGGCGCATGACGCGGTCCACGAAGTCCATGGTGAAAGCCACTCCATCCGGGTTGCGCAATAAGTCAGCGAGCTGTTCTGTGGCCGGGTCCTGCTCGTCGGCGGTGGAGGCGAGCCAGGAGTGGGCTTGGGCCGCGGCGGCGTCGATCAGCGCGGCGTCGATGTCGGTGGATTCGGGCACGGGGGTATGAGCATCGTTAGTCATGGATTACAACCTTTATGGGTCTCAAGGCACACTGGTACAGCCTTATGGAATGCGGAAAGAACACAAACTATCGAGTCCAGCAGTTGCTCAAGCTCTGTGCGGCGCTGATTAGCCTGTCCAGTTTGTGTGATAAGAGGGCTTACTTAACGTTGGCGTGCACAACTGGAGGCCGGTCGGAAGAACGACGCTGTCTAATGAAGTAAGCATTCATATGTGACCACCCTTCTTGCGTGGGGAAACGGCCAAGCGGTGGCTTGGCCGGGCCAGCGAAAAATAGGCGCCTTTAACATGGTCCGCCACACAGTGGGTGCAGACATGTAACCCATCTCGCTTATATGAAAGCTAGCCCCTTATGTTGGGGTGAGTCAATCCCACAGGTGTTGTTTTGAGGGGAGGTTGCTACCCCCGTGTTAGTGACTGAGATACTCCGTGAGATCTGTCGCGATCTTCTGTGCGCCCATTGGACCTAGGCCGAGTGCCCACGTATCGTCGCTGACCTCGATAGCATGGCCGTCTTTAACCGCTGGAAGCTGCTGGAACGCCGCAGTGGAAATGGCGGTGTCTTGGCCGGTGGCGGAGGGATCTCCGTAGCTGCAGTAGAAGATGTAGTCGGCGTCCGCTTGGTCAATGTTCTCCGGTGAGATTTCTGCAGCGAGCTCTTCGATGTCCTGGTTGGCGGGGCGGGCGAGGCCGGCGTCATCAAGCACCGTTCCAATGAGTGAAAGGCGCCCGTAGAGGCGTACTTTGCCCGGCATGAAGCGCAGAATGGTGACGGTGGTGTCTTCGCTAGCTGGCCCGTCCTTAATGACCTTCTTTACTTCTTCGATCTTCTTGTCGTAGTCGGCCATGACTTGTTCGGTGCGCTCTTCCTCGCCGAGGGCTTCACCGATCAGGTGGAAGTTTTCTTTCCAAGTGTACCCAGGGCGAATCGAGAAAACGGTAGGCGCGATGGAGCTGAATTGGTCATAATACTTATCCATGCGCAGCTGCGAGCCGATGATGAGGTCCGGTTGTAGTGAGGCGATCTTTTCCATATTGACTTCGTTGATCGTGCCTACCGTTTCGATGTCACTTGCTTTGTCGGCCATGTAATCGGGGACGGGGTTCTGACCCTTAGACGTGGTCATGCCGACTGGCTTCATGCCAAGGGCAAGGACGGAGTCGAGCTCGCCGCTTTCGAGAACGACTACTCGTTGAGGCTTCTCTTTGAGCTCGGTCGTACCACGGGCATGTGTGACGGTGCGGGGGAACTGGCCGGGAGCTGCATCGCTGCCAAAGGATTGGGTCTTCTCTCTGGCTCCAGCAAAGCCCTCGCCACCAGTTGCCACGGAGTCATTTCCTGCGGCGGAGTTGGATTTTCCTGTTTCCTTCTCTGCTGGAGAGGATGAGCTGGACCCGCCGGTGTTTGAATCGGCGTTTTCGAGGCTGGCGCAACCGGTGAGAGCTAGCGCTGCGGTAAGGCCAACAGCGGTAAGGCGGAGGAGTGGGATGTGAGACGCGATTTTCTTTCGAGTAGTCATAAAAGGTAGCCTAACCTAAATTAGGTCAAGCTAAGGAAACGTGAGCGTATGAAGGTGTTTGGGTGGTGTTGGTGATTGAGCAGGGGGTGCACACCGGAAAGGGAAATACTCGGCGTCTTGGTCGGGTAGTAGTTGCTGGCCTTGCCATTCTCTGTATCGGCGTGGGGCTGTCGCTGGCGTTGGGGGCGCGCAGCATTCCTTTCAGTGACGTGTTGGCCGCCCTTCGAGGTCAGCCTGGTATAGCTTCCTCGATCGTGTGGGAGAGGCGGCTTCCCCGTACTCTCGTGGCCGTTTGTGCGGGCTGTGCTTTGGCTCTCGCTGGTGCAGTTCTGCAGATTATGACGCGCAACCCTTTGGCAGATACCGGAGTTTTCGGGATTAACGTAGGCGCCAGCTTGGCCGCGGCCATTGCTCTGGGCTGGTGGGGGTGGCAATCACCTTTTGCTTTTTCGCTCGCAGCCATCATCGGTGCGGCAGTGACCATGCTGCTGGTCACCGCGGTAGGGCGTGGCAGAGCTGGCGATGTTGATCCGCTGAGACTGATTCTTGCAGGTGTAGCCATCGGGGCGGTATGTGAAGGGCTTTCCTCCGCTCTCATCCTGGTAGATCCGCACTCTTTTGCACGTATCCGCGCGTGGGTGACGGGCTCTGTTGACGTGGCCTCGTGGACACCGGTGGCGATTACAGCCGGCGGGTTAGCAGTTGGTGTGGTGCTGCTGATTGCCTTTGCGCGCCATTTGCCGCCCCTTGCTCTGGGGGATGACGTTGCGGCGGGTCTCGGTATCAACCTCAAACTGACTCGTTTGGGACTTGTCGCGGCGGTAACAGTGTTGGCTGCTACCGCTACCGCAGCGGCGGGGGTGATTGTATTTGTCGGATTAGTCATCCCGCATGTTGTCAGGCTGTGCGGGATATATGAAGAACGGGCACAGCTTGTCGCCGCTGCCGTGGTGGGGCCTTTGTTTTTGTTGGGAGCCGATATTGTGGGGCGCTACCTCACTGCTGCTGAGTTGCCGGCTGGCGTCACGGTGTCGCTCATTGGTGCCCCAGTATTGATTGCGCTGTCCCATCGCGCTGGAAGGAGGCTGTGATTGTGAGCGTGAGAAGTGTTTTGTCCTTTACGGGCATTGTGATCGTCGCGCTGGCTATTGCTGCCTATTCGCTCTTCTCGCCTGGTGCCGGGCAAGAAAGCGCAGCGTTGTGGTCCGTGGCTACGAATCCCAATAGCACTGACTTTGCGGCCACCGTCGTGTGGCAATGGCGTGCTCCGCGGGTGGTTGCTGCGATTGTCGTAGGAATGTGTTTGGGCATAGCGGGCGCCATCTTTCAGATCCTTACTCACAATCCTCTGGGGTCGCCCGACATCATCGGGTTTAATACCGGTGCCTATACCGGTGTCATCGCGGTTTCCTTGGCGGGCTTTAGCTCCGCGTTCAACATTGCGCTAGGCGCATTGGTGGGTGGGGCTCTCACTGCGTTACTCATCATGGGGCTTTCATTTGCAGGAAGGCTTACGGGAGCAAGACTGATTGTGGTGGGGATTGGAGTGACGTTCTTTCTTTCAGCAATAAACAAGTGGTTGATTCTTAGCGGTGAGTTGGAGCAATCCTTAGGCGCGGCGACTTGGGCTGCTGGAACATTGAATGCTGTGTCCTGGGCACGAGTTATTCCATTGGGGGTGCTGGGAGGCGCGGCGTGCGTCGCTGGGTTGCTGCTGCGTGGCTGGTGCGACGCGCTTGCCCTGGGGGATAGCGCGGCGAGTGCGTTGGGGTTGAACGTGAGTCGTGCACGTGTGGTGATGGTTCTGGTTGGCACAGTTCTTGTCGCTGTATCGACGGCGATAGCGGGTCCAATCTCATTTATCGCCCTCGCGGCCCCGCATATGGCTCGGTTGCTCTCGCGTCCAGACAGGACACCGGTGTTGCTCTCTGGAGTCCTCGGTGCTCTTTTCTTGCTCGCTGCCGACTTAGCAGGGCAGCGACTGTTTTTCCCAATTACTCTGCCTGCCGGTCTTATTACGGTGTGCGCCGGTGGCATCTATCTGGCGGGTCTGCTGCTGTGGCAATCCCGAGCTGCCGGAATGAAAGGTCAGTAAAGTGAACCAGCAAAAAGTATGTGACGGTGCGCCGAGCGTGCGGGCTGAGGGGGTGAGCATGTCCTACGGGAGGACTGCCCCGCTAATTCTCGACTCGGTGGATGTGTCTTTTCCGGCCGGGAAATTCACTGCCATTATCGGTCCCAATGGTTGTGGAAAATCCACTTTGGTCAAGGTGTTGGCGCGGTTGGAAACACCGAACGCGGGCGCGGTGCGCATTGGCGAACAAGATGCAGCCGCATTCTCTCGGCGAAGCTACGCTCGGCGCGTCGCCGTGATGTCGCAGCAATCCATAGCTCCCGAAGGGATCAATGTCAGGGAACTGGTCGCGCGCGGGCGCTTCGCCCACCAAGGATTTATGGGGTGGAGGAGTCAGGAGGACGAGCGTGCTGTTAGTCGCGCGCTAGCAAAGGTAGGCCTTGAAGAACTGGAGACGGCCGAGGTAGCGGCGTTGTCTGGTGGTCAGCGTCAGCGTGCTTGGCTGGCTATGGCCCTCGCCCAGGAAACGCCTGTGCTCTTCTTGGATGAGCCAACGAGCGCTCTTGACATCGGATACCAGCATTCCTTCATGCGGCTGATGCGACAGCTGGCAGGAAACAAAACCCTCATTGCGGTCATTCATGACTTGGCGCATGTATTGCGCTATGCGGATCGCGTCGTGGCGATGAAAGATGGAAAGGTGTGGGACGCGGGCGTGCCGCGCGACGTCATTACCCCTGCCCTTATTGAGGAACTCTATGGGCTGACAGTCCGCGTTGTAGATGTGGACGGTGAGCCAGCAATCGTCCCTGTGGGGTGAGTTTCCGCCAAACCGGTTTTGTTTTCCCAGCGTGTGGGCGGTAACTAAAAAAAGTTGAGTGGATCGGGAACAACTTTGGGTTTGCCCGCGTTGTGTAGGTTGAGTGACCGGCGCTCAGGTTTGGATGACAATGGGTGCCGCTTCTGTTAGAGTTCAACCCTGAACGCGGCGGAAGTTGAGTCGCGCACTATCAACTTAAGAACAAACCCCAACAAGCAAGGAGAAAAGATTATGGGACGCGCAGTAGGAATTGACCTCGGTACCACCAACTCGGTCGTATCCGTTCTGGAAGGTGGCGAGGCCACCGTTATCGCTAACTCGGAGGGTTCCCGCACCACCCCGTCCGTCGTGGCTTTCGCTAAGAACGGCGAAATCCTCGTCGGCCAGTCCGCTAAGAACCAGGCGGTCACCAACGTTGACCGCACCATCCGCTCCGTCAAGCGCCACATCGGCACCGACTGGACCATCGACATTGATGACAAGAAGTACACCCCGCAGGAGATTTCGGCCCGCACGCTGATGAAGCTGAAGCGCGACGCCGAGGCTTACCTGGGTGAGGACGTTACCGACGCCGTTATTACCGTCCCTGCTTACTTCGAGGACTCCCAGCGTCAGGCCACCAAGGAGGCCGGCCAGATTGCAGGCCTCAACGTCCTGCGTATCGTGAACGAGCCGACTGCCGCTGCACTGGCCTACGGCTTGGAGAAGGGCGAGCAGGAGCAGACCATCCTGGTCTTCGACCTCGGTGGCGGTACCTTCGACGTCTCCCTGCTGGAGATTGGTGATGGCGTGGTTGAGGTTATGGCCACCGCTGGTGATAACGCACTGGGTGGCGATGACTGGGATCAGCGCATTGTCGACTGGCTCGTGGATAAGTTCAAGGCTTCCCAGGGCGTCGACCTGACCAAGGATAAGCGCGCTGTCCAGCGCCTGCGTGAGGCTGCTGAGAAGGCCAAGATTGAGCTGTCCTCCTCCCAGTCCGCCAACATCAACCTGCCGTACATCACGGTGGACTCCGAGAAGAACCCGCTCTTCCTGGACGAGACCCTGTCCCGCACCGAGTTCCAGAAGATTACCCAGGACCTGCTGGACCGCACCAAGACCCCGTTCAACCAGGTCATCAAGGATGCTGGCCTGTCCCTGTCCGAGGTTGACCACGTGGTCCTCGTCGGCGGCTCCACCCGTATGCCGGCCGTGTCCGACCTGGTCAAGGAAATGACCGGCAAGGACCCGAACAAGGGCGTTAACCCGGACGAGGTCGTGGCAGTCGGCGCTGCTCTGCAGGCAGGCGTGCTGCGCGGCGAGGTCAAGGACGTGCTGCTTCTCGACGTCACCCCGCTCTCCCTCGGCATCGAAACCAAGGGTGGCGTGATGACCAAGCTCATCGAGCGCAACACCACCATCCCGACCAAGAAGTCGGAGACCTTCACCACGGCTGATGACAACCAGCCTTCCGTGCAGATTCAGGTCTACCAGGGCGAGCGTGAGATGGCTTCCGCCAACAAGCTGCTCGGTTCCTTCGAGCTCGGCGGCATTGCTCCGGCACCGCGCGGTGTCCCGCAGATTGAGGTCACCTTCGACATCGACGCCAACGGCATCGTTCACGTGACCGCTAAGGACAAGGCCACCGGCAAGGAAAACACCATCAAGATCCAGGATGGTTCCGGCCTGTCCCAGGAAGAGATCGACCGCATGGTCAAGGACGCCGAGGCACACGCCGAAGAGGACAAGAAGCGCCGTGAGGAGCAGGAGACCCGCAACCAGGCGGAATCCACCTCCTACCAGACCCGTAAGTTCATGGATGAGAACGCCGACAAGCTGCCGGAGGACCTCAAGACCCGCGTGACCGAGGCTGCTGATGCTGTCGATGAGGCCCTCAAGGGCGATGACATCGAGGCGATTAAGTCGGCCGTCGAGAAGCTCAGCACCGAGTCCCAGGAGCTGGGCAAGGCTCTGTACGAGGCGCAGGCTGCTGAGGCAGGCGCCGAGGGCGCTGCTGCTGGCGAGACCGCTGGTGACCCGAACGTCGTCGACGCCGAGGTTGTCGACGAGGACGACGAGAACAAGGAGAAGTAAACCATGACCTCCCCTCAGGACCCGGGCAACCCGGCCAACACCGACCCTGAGGCAACCTCCGCTGAGGCTGCGGAGGCTGCCGCCGCTGAGGCTGCTTCTGCCGACGGCGTCGTGGATGACGCCACCGCGGGCACCGCTGAGGCAGAGGCTGCGGTTGAGGATGCCGCTCGCGACATCGCTGATGAGAACGCCAGTGCTGAGAACTCCCTGGAGGCTCAGCTGGCTGAGCGCACCGAGGACCTGCAGCGTCTCAACGCGGAGTACACCAATTACCGCCGTCGCACCGAGCGTGACCGTCAGGCCGTGATCGAGACCACCAAGGCCAAGGTCCTGGCAGATTTCCTGCCTATCCTTGATGACCTGGAGCTCGCGCGCCAGCACGGTGACCTCAACGAGGGGCCGCTCAAGGCCATCGCAGACAAGCTCACGGGCGTGCTGACTAATAACCAGCTGACCCCGTTCGGCGCCGAGGGCGACGCCTTCGACCCCGAGGTGCACGAAGCAGTCCAGGACCTCTCGACTGGTGACGAGCAGGTCGTCGGCACGGTCCTGCGCCGTGGCTACACGGTGGGCGAGCGCGTCGTGCGCACCGCCATGGTGATTATCGCCGACCCCGCCGAGTCAGCCGATACCGCTGACAGTCCGGATAGCTCGGATAGCGCAGAATAGGTATCGCAGGTGGCGTCAGGGCTCAGTGTTCCTTGGCGCCACTCTTCTTTTCATTACTTAATTAGCATTTTTACTTAGCAAAAAATCTTAAACCCTAACCATTTATCGACTCTCCTGAAAGGAGGAGATGCCCAGTGAACGCTAAGCCAGAATGGGCAGACAAGGATTATTACGCGGATCTGGGGGTCTCCTCGTCCGCAACCGCCGAAGAGATTAAGCAGGCTTATCGCAAGCTGGCCCGCAAGAACCACCCCGACGCCAACCCGGATAACCCCGCGGCGGCGGAAAAATTCAAGCAGGTGGCGGAGGCCTATGATGTGCTCTCTGATAAAGCTACCCGCAAGGACTATGACCAGTTCAAGGCCATGATGCGCGGTGGCGGCTTTGGACGGAGAGGAGGCGCCGGGTTTCCCGGCGGGTTTCGATCCACGCACATGGGTGGACCGGGTGCGCAAGAATTCGACCTCTCCGACATCTTCGGAGGATCCGCTCGAGGAGCGTCTCAAGGCGGCGGTCTTGGGGATATCTTCGGTGGCGTTTTCAACCGCGGCGGTGGTGCTGGCCACACAGCTCGGCCGTCGCGGGGGGCCGACGTCGAAACGCAAATAACCCTCGACTTCCGCGAGGCAGCGAAGGGAACGACCATTCCTTTGCAGCTCAGTGGCGAAGCTCCCTGCACTACGTGCCACGGCTCCGGCTCGAAGAGCGGGAAGCTGACGACGTGCTCGACGTGCGACGGCACCGGTTTTACCTCTGAGCAGCGCGGTACCTTCGGCTTCTCGGCGCCGTGTGCTGACTGCGATGGCACCGGCCAGCGCGCCGAGGATCCGTGCCCGGATTGCTCTGGGTCCGGAACGGTGCACCGCACCCGCTCCATCACGGTGCGTATCCCCGCTGGAGTGATCGATGGTCAGAAGGTGCGCCTTGCCGGGCAAGGCGAAGCCGGCCCGAACGGCACGCCGTCCGGTGACCTCTTCGTGGCGGTCACGGTAAAGCCCGACAAGGTATTCACCCGGGAAGGCGATGATCTGCACGTGACCGTCCCGGTCTCCTTCGCGGAGCTGGCCTTAGGGGACACCATTACGGTGCCGACCCTCGATTCGCCCGTGCGCGTGAAGGTACCGGCGGGCACCCCCGATGGCCGCACGTTGCGCGTGAAGGGCCGCGGTGTGGCCAAGCGCGGCGGCAAGGCCGGTGACCTCATGGTGACCGTGCAAGTTACGGTGCCCTCTACGCTGGATGCGGCGGCCTCCTCGGCGCTGCGCAGTTACGCCCAGGCGGAGAAGGACTCCGGCTTTGATCCGCGTGCCGGCTGGGCCGGTAACACGGTAGCGCGCTAAAGGAGGTGTGAGATGAGCAAGGACAGAACAAACCGAAGTGATGCGGCGCAGCCCAAGGCGATGTATGTCATCTCCGTGGCCGCGGAACTGTCCGGCATGCATGCTCAAACTCTGCGCACGTATGACCGGATGGGGCTGGTTTCCCCAGCCCGCACCTCCGGGGGTGGGCGCCGTTATTCGGAGAGCGATATTGAGCTCTTGCGCAAGATTCAGACGCTCTCGCAGGATGATGGCGTGAACCTGGCTGGCATTAAGTCCATCATCGAGCTGACTGCGGAGCGCGACCGCCTCGCCGCCGAGCGCGATGAATTGCAGTCAGAAGTTGAGCGCCTGCGCAGCCAGGCCCGCCCTTCCCGCGGCGAGCTGGTCCACGTACCGCGCTCGACCTCCGTGGTGATGTGGACACCTCGCCGCAACCGGCGCCGCGACAGCTAGGCGCTTTCCCCCCCTCCTCTATGGAGGGGGGTTCTGCTGTTTTGGCCATCTACAGCCTGCTTGGCTGAAGTCTTCGTGCTCTTTGCTTAACAAGTGTCATTGTTGCCAAAGTTCGTGCTCAAAATTGCTCTGGACCGTGAAACTTTGGCAACGAGGGCAGTTAGGGCAGTAGGTTCGGGAGCCTTTGGGTAACAACCCCAAAAGCTTTCTTCTTTGAAAACGTGAGTTTGGCAAAACTGATCGCTACACTCGCATTCAATGTTGTGTTGCCCATCACTTTCCTGAAGATTTGTGTGGGCGGCCGCCGTGAGGAAACTGAACCCACTAGAAAGGCAGTAGGCACATGACTCTGTATGCAAACCCCGGAACCCCTGATGCCATCGTCAACTTCCGTGAGCGCTACGACAACTACATCGGCGGCGAGTGGGTTCCGCCGGTTGATGGCGAATACATGGACAACATCACCCCGGTGACCGGTGAGGTCTTCTGCCAGGTGGCCCGCGGCAAGGAAGCCGGCATCAATCTGGCCATCGACGCTGCTGAGAAAGCCTTCGAGACCTTCGGCAAGACCACCCCGGCCGAGCGTGCGCTCCTGCTGCATCGCATCGCGGACCGCATTGAGGAGAACCTGGAAAAGATCGCCGTCGCGGAAACCTGGGAGAACGGCAAGGCCGTACGCGAGACCCTCGCCGCTGATATCCCGCTGGCCGTAGATCACTTCCGCTATTTCGCCGGCGCCATCCGCGCCCAGGAGGGCCGCCTTTCCCAGATTGACCAGGACACCGTGGCTTATCACTTCCATGAGCCGCTGGGAGTGGTGGGCCAGATCATTCCGTGGAACTTCCCGCTATTGATGGCGTCGTGGAAGATTGCGCCGGCGCTGGCCGCCGGCAACACCATCGTGATGAAGCCGGCCGAGCAGACCCCGGCATCGATCCTGCTGCTCATTGAGATCATCGAGGACCTCCTTCCCAAGGGCGTGCTCAACATCGTCAACGGTATCGGCGAAGAGGCGGGTGTTGCTCTGTCCGCCTCGGATCGCATTGCCAAAATTGCGTTTACCGGTTCCACCCCGGTGGGCAAGATTATTAACAAGGCCGCCGCGGACAAGGTCATCCCCGTCACCCTGGAGCTTGGCGGCAAGTCCCCGTCCATCTTCTTCGCGGACATCATGGACAAGGACGATGCCTACCTGGAGAAGTGCGTTGAAGGCTTCGTTATGTTCGCGCTCAACCAGGGTGAGGTCTGCACCTGCCCGTCGCGCGCGCTCATCCATGAGGACATCGCGGACAAGTTCCTGGAGCTGGCCGTGGAGCGCGTGAAGAAGATCAAGATCGGCCACCCGCTCGATACCGAAACGATGATGGGCGCGCAGGCTTCCCAGGAGCAGATGGACAAGATCGCCGAATACCTTGAGATCGGCCCGAAGGAAGGTGCGGAGACCCTCATCGGTGGCCACGTGAACAAGGTGGAGGGGCTGGAGAACGGCTACTACATTGAACCGACCGTCTTCCGCGGCACCAATGATATGCGTATCTTCCGCGAGGAAATCTTCGGCCCAGTACTCTCCGTGGCTACGTTCAAGGACTTCGAGGAAGCCATCCAGATTGCTAATGACACCAACTTCGGCCTGGGCGCCGGCGTGTGGTCGCGCCACCAGAACACCTGCTACCGCGCCGGGCGCGAAATCCAGGCCGGCCGCGTGTGGGTCAACCACTACCACGTGTATCCCGCTCACAGCGCCTTCGGTGGTTACAAGGAGTCCGGCATTGGCCGCGAGAACCACCTCATGATGCTCGCTCACTACCAGGAGACGAAGAACATGCTGGTGTCCTACTCTGAGGAGCAGGCTGGTCTGTTCTAATACCTGCTGGCTATGACCCCCAGACCCCGCAGAAATGCGGGGTCTTTCCAATAGGAGCCATGATCCCCCGGCAGGCCGCTCGTGCCGGGCACGGCCGTTGCGCCGAAGGTCGGGGAGGAGGGATCGGGGCCGTGGATTCCGCCGTGCGGGCCGGTGGCAATCGCGATGGGGTCCTCGGTATTCCGCGCACTCCACACTCGGCCGTGCAGCTGCGAGGCGCTAGCCACGGAAGCGCCCGGGCTGCCGATGAGCACAACGTCATCTGCAACATAGTCCTGCTGTGCTGCCTTGCCCACCACCACGGAGCCATAGGAGTAACCCAGAAGGATGTGCTGCGCGTGAGGAAAGCGCTGCCGCAAAGCGCGCTGGAAGCGGCCCAGCTCAGTAGCACCGCGGCGCGCTGGGTCCTCGTGTGCAGCGCGGGGCAGCGAGGTCGGGGCGGCATATCCAATCCACGCCACCGTGGGGCCATTGGTGGCGCGCGCGATGGCGCGGGCGCGCTCCACGGCGGTGGGCCAGCTCGCTGCATCAGAAGAACCTACTCCGCCCACAAACGTGCTCACCTGCGCGGCCTGAGTGCCGATACCTTCGGGGTCCACGAGCGCCACCAATCGCCCGGGGCTGGCCTCCAGCACGGTGATATCCGGGTTGGCCGCGGCGAGGGAGCGAACTTCCTCGCTAGCCATGGTCAGTTGGATCTGGTGCAGCTCAGTGAGAGACAGGTCGCTGAAATCCTCCAAGCGGCTCGGCGGCTGTGCCATCTCTGGAGTGCACAAGGCGTTTAGTTGGCGGGCGCAGGCCCAATCGAGGACGTCGGCCAACGCATCTAATTGCCCAAGCGCCACGCTGGTGGGCTCAGCAAATGCAGGGGTCGCAGCGAGCTGCAGGGCGCGTGCGCGCAGCTGTTCAATCCTCTCCTGCAGCGGCGCATAGAGGCTCAGGATCCGCGCGGCCAGGCGCATCTGCTGCGCGGGTTCTAACAGCGTGTCGGTGGCGCGCTGCAATGCCCGCCGCGCAGCATCGGAGGCTGTACCGGAAAGCGCTAGGCCTGACCAATGATGGCGCGAGTCAGCGATATAAAGCTCAAGCTCAGAAGCGGAACCTTTCATCCGTTCGGCCTCCGCGCGCAGTTCTGCCGCCGCACTCATTTGCTTCCTGCCAGACGTGTGGAAAGCTCGGAATCAAGATCCTGGGTCACACCCACGAAGCTCTCAAGCTCTTCTAAACGCGCCCGCCGAGACTGTTCGCTGGCGCTCCGCGCATCCTCCCACCGCGCGCCGAGGAGAGCTAGCGCGTGGGCCGTGCGAGGAGGCTCTAGCAAGGAAGGAGAGGCGGTGGGGGAGGCATGGCCGAAGAGGTCGCGGATCTGCTCGCGAGCAGCACTGTCAATGTCAAGGTGGTTCATAGCATCGAGAGTGCGCCAACTGTCCTATCGCCGTAAAGAGCGGCAACCGTGAATCCACGGAATCTGTGGATAACTAGTCCGGGCTCGTCTACCGTGGGCCGCATGAAGGTAGCAGCAGTTCAATTGACCAGTACCGGAAACGTCGAGGAGAACCTCGCCGTTGCACTCGACAAGATCCGGGAAGCCGCAGACA
The DNA here is from genome assembly GCF_001808885.1 of Corynebacterium sp. HMSC074E01. Classification (NCBI taxonomy): domain Bacteria; kingdom Bacillati; phylum Actinomycetota; class Actinomycetes; order Mycobacteriales; family Corynebacteriaceae; genus Corynebacterium; species Corynebacterium sp. HMSC074E01. The sequence continues at coordinate 22,870 of NZ_KV794844.1, read as the reverse complement.
ACGGCGCGCAGCTCATCGTCCTGCCGGAAGCTACCACCCAGAGCTTCGATTCCGGGCGCCTCGATACACACGCAGAAGGTCTCGACGGCCCCACTGCCACCGCCGTGCGCGCGCTGGCAGAAGAACTCGGCGTGTACGTGGTGCTGGGAATGTTCGCCCCAGCAGATACCGTTCAGCGTGGAGAGAAGACCATCAACCGCGTGGCCAACGTTGCGCTCATCGCCGGGCCTGGTGTTCTCGGCGGCTACGAAAAAATCCACACCTACGACGCTTTCAAGTACAAGGAATCCGATACTGTCCGCCCGGGTGAGTCACTCGTTGCCTTCGATGCCGGTGACCTCACCGTGGGTGTCGCCACCTGCTACGACATCCGCTTCCCTGAGCAATTCAAGGAGCTTGCCCGCCAGGGCGCTCACCTCATTGTCGTGCCCACCAGCTGGGCCGATGGCCCGGACAAGCTGGAGCAGTGGCGCCTGCTGAGCGCTGCGCGCGCGCTTGATTCCACGAGCTATATTCTGGCCGCAGGCCAGGCACGCCCCGGCGGCGAGGCTAAAGCAGGGGAGGCCTCCGGGCCCACGGGCATCGGGCACTCCGTCCTCGTGGCTCCGGATGGCACGCGCCTGGCCGAAGCTGGTTATGAGCCGGAAATCCTCTACGGCGAGGTGGACCCAGGCACCGTGGCGAAGGTCCGTGAATCCCTCCCCGTTCTGGACGCCTAAGCTCCGCTTGTACGTCTAAGCGCTTATAGCGCTTAGACCCATTGGGACTTCTTCCACGCCGCCCAGGCTTCCCAGTCATCGCCCCAGCCGTCGAGTTCGGCGGCGGAGGCCGCCCACTCGTGGCCACGCTGCCAGCTATCCGTGGTGATAGCTTCCTCCGCGACGCCACCTGCGAGCAAGGCCGCGCGCGCTAGTTCCACGCGGTCGGCCGGACCGATGAGTACAAAGCGGCGGTCCGTCCCTTCAGCGAGCACCGGTTCCATCGGCTCCTTGGCCACCATGGGCTTAAACCCGTGGGCAGCCGGCTGCGCACCCAGCAGCCAAGGGTCCTGGCCCTCCCTCACGATGTGGTGCAGCTTCAGCTTCGGAAGCAAAGCCTGCAGGTTGGCTTGAAATTCCGTGTCATAGTGCTCGCCCGGCGAAGGGGCTACGGCATAGACCTGGAGACCAGAGAGGAGGGTGTTCTCCAGGGCGTCGAGAAGCAGCGCCCGGGCGCCCGCCCACCCGGTGCCGAAGGAGATCAGTGTGGTGCCGGAATCGAGTTGTGGCGGCTCACCGGCGGGCATGCCCAGCGTCCACCAATCACCCGGCTGCGCCTTGGCCAGCATGGAGGAGGCCTCACCGGCCAGCGCGAGGTGGAAAATGAGTTGCCCGGAATCATCAGCAGGCGCAGCCGGCGTCAGCGGACGCCAGGTTCCCGGCGTGAGCTGCGAAGTCACCGGCACGTGCTGACCCGCGCGATAGTCCAGCGCCGTACCGGATTCCAGCCGGACCACAGCGGTGTTCCGGTTGGGCTTCTCCACCGCCACCACCTGGGCGCTGTGAGCCGGGGGAAGACCGGCGATATCCGCCTCCTCGGCGGCGCTGCGCATGATGGAACACACGTGGGAAATAGTGCGCGTGGCGACATCGTACTGATACTGGGTGAGTCCTAGCACCTCCAACCCGTGCACCAGCGATGCCTCAAATTTCGGATAGATCTCGGGAGGGAAACCGTGGCGGCGATGATCACGTCCCATCTGGGCTAGGCGCTTGGCGACGTCCCCCCGAACCTCACCGTCCTCCACATTTTCCAGCACCCACGCGAGTGCCGGGGCCATGGAGGGGTGCGTGTCTTTCATCGACAGAGCAAAGACTTGGCGGGATTCGGCCACGGTGGCGAAAAAGTGCCCGTGTACTGCGTCGCGATAGTCTTCCGCGTGCTTGCGTAGGTGCTCACCCAGTTCCCTCATGCTCGCCCATCCTAGCGCCTGGGGGTAGTGCCACATCACCCTCGGGTTATATGCCAGGGGTGGCAAAGTGGGGAGGGAGTTGTAGTGTAATCTACGGTTCATTTCCCGAAAGTGGGTGAGTCTCGTCTCAAGGATGCCGCGATGCGCGGCATGGAAGGAAGATCTCGCATGGAAGATTTCTCTGCGTACACAATCATGACCGACGTGGGCTGGATTTCCTTGCTCATGGTTATCGGCAACGTTTTGCGCCACCAGATCAAGTTCGTATTCCAGGACTTGCTGCTGCCCGCCCCCATCACCGCCGGTCTGCTCGGCTTGCTCTTGGGGCCCAATGTCTTGGGGTGGATCGGTTTTTCCGACAACCTCGGCGATTACACTTCGCTGCTCATCGCCGTGGTCTTTGCCTCCATGGCCTTCTCCATGGAGATGGGCGGCAACATGGGCAAGGGCGCTCGCAACATGTGGGGCTATTCCACCATGATGTTTACCGGCCAGTGGGGCTTGTTCATCATCCTTGGACTCTTGCTGTTTAAGCCCACTTTTGACACGCCTGACTGGTTCGGCATGATGCTGCCCGTCGGCTTTACCGGTGGTTTCGGTACCGCCGCGGCCGTCGGCGGTGCCTTGGAGGGCGTGGGCGCTGAGGCGGCCTCCTCGCTGGGATTTACCTCCGCTACCGTGGGCACCTTGGCCGCCATCGTCGGCGGCATCATTGCGGGTAACTGGGGCATCCGCAAGGGCAAGGTTTCGCACGTTCCGAAGCAGCTCCCAGAGGAGCTGCGCCGCGGCTACATCTCGCGCCTGGAGGATCGCCCCTCGCTGGGCCGCGCGACGACGAACCCCTCCGCCATCGAGCCCATCACCCTCCACGTTGGCTTCATCGCCCTGACCGTGATGACCGCCTACGGCATTAACAAGGGCATCGCCTCCATCTGGGAGAACGTCTCCATCCCGCTGTTCGCCATGTCCATGGTCGTGGGCCTGCTCTTCCGTGCCGTGATGAACATGGTGGGTGCTAAGGACTACCTGGATAAGGACACGGTCAGCTCGGTCTCCGGTGCGGCGACTGACTACCTCATTGCCTTTGGCGTGGCGGCCATCGTGCCGGCAGCCGTCGCAGCCTACTGGCAGGCTCTGCTGCTGCTCTTCGTTCTGGGCACCATCTACTGCATCTTCTTCCTGATGTGGTTCCCCGCCGAGTTCTTCGGTGAGCGCTGGATTGAGCGCGGCATCTTCGGTTGGGGCTGGGCCACGGCCACCGTGGCTACCGGCATTGCGATCCTCAAGATCGTGGACCCCAAGCTCAAGTCCGGCACGCTGTCGGAGTACGGCATGGCCTACATCGGCTTCGGTCCCTTCGAGATTTCCTGGACCATCATCGCGCCGCTGTCCGTTATGTACGGCTTCACCGCTGGCTTTGGCTGGATCTCCCTGGGCATCGCGGTGGTCATCTACCTCGTGTTCAAATTCACCGGAATGATGCCGCCGCGCGGCACCATCTTCAAGGAAGGCATTGGGCACGTCGGCTCAGAGAAGTAGACGCTGACCATCTCTCGCGCAACCTCCAGGCAGTGTGGCCTGGGGGTTTTCTTCATTCTCGGCGTGATGCGCATTACGGGGACAGTGTTCACTGATTACATTGCTGTTTAGCGGAGAATGGGGATAAAATTCAGGAAGTTGTTAGCGTGGTGCTCTCTCATTCTTTCTTTTTCTTCCACTAGGAGAGCGCAAACTTAGGAAGCCGTATGCATTTTCTTTATGAAGACTCACCTCGTGAGGTTGTACTCGAGTCTGCGCTTCATATCGGAGCGGCCGAGGGTGATGAGGCCATCACCATGGAATCCGTGGCCAAGCTGGCGGAGCTTAGTGCTGCTCAGGTGCTTGCGGAGTTTCCTGACCGCGAGGCCATCGTGCGGGCGATCCCCGAATATGTGACTGACCGCAAGGTCAAGTTTCTTGAGGAAACGCTCGATGCGGCCCCAGGCTACGCCGATCTTTTTACCAAACTGACAACTTTTACTGAGGCCTATTACGAGTATGCCGAGCGTGAGCCGGAGCTGTTCCGCTACCTCTTTGAAAAGAAGGCCTATGTCTTCGAGGACGAATGGCAGGCTCTCTTACAGGGTAATTTGTCCTATAACCGGACCTTGGACCTGATCTATGAAACCATCGCGCTCATCGCGACGGAGGAAAAAATCCAGGTTGGAAGCGATGTGTGTTTTGAATCGGTGGCAAAGCTCAGCGTTGCTACCTTGGCCACTGTTCATGGCATGGCGCATCTCAGTGTTCTCGGCGTACTGCGGCACCAACACTCGGTGGTGCGGCGCTTCAATCTCCGCGAGGTATGCAAGGCGCTCATCGGAACCCTGTTTAAGGCTGCGGAATCTTTGGAGATGCCGGATCTGCGCAGCCCGATGCAGGAGTATCGCGAACTGCTCGCTGGGTTTGTTCCGGACCGTGACATCTCCCTGGATATCTCCGCGATTGAGGACCTGCAGGAGCTTTCCGCAGAGCGCGCACGCATGGCCGTGATGGAACGTGCCATCCAGCTGGCTGCACGCGAGGGCCTGCAGTCCGTAACCATTGAGAACGTGGCCGAGTATTTCGACGTCTCCGATGTCTTCATTGCCTCGCTGGTGGACAATGACTTCGTGCTGCGTGAATCCGTGGAGCAGGAAACCGACTGTGAGCTTGAAGCCCGCAGCCTCTACCTCTTGGAGCAGCTGCCGGAGGATGCATCGGCCGTCGACAAGCTCCTGTGCGTAGCGGTGGCCTATTTTGACTACGCGGTGACGTACCCCGAACGCTATAGTGCCTGCATCGCCGCTGCCTCTGGGTCCGTGGTGCCGCTGAGTGCGGATGGCGAGGAACAGACCAAGATGGGTGTGTCCTTCGCGTTGTTGATGCGTTTTGCCCGCGAAGCGCTGCGGGAGGCCGGGTACGAACCGGAGGATCGCCTGGTTTATGTCAAGAACTTCACCCTATGGGCCGGTGCTGACGGCATGTGCCACCTGGCTTCTATGGGTGAGTTCCGTGGTATCGACCTCGAGGAAAAGTGGTCCATCTATTACCTCGTGACGGGCGTGGTCCTAGCAACCTTTGCCTACGATCTTCCCGGCAAGCAGCCGCAGACTGTTTAGCCCGTTTAATCGTAGATAAACTAGATAAACACCGGCTCTTCCGTTCTGCTGAATCCAGCAGGCGGAGGGGCCGGTTTTCTTGTGTCCACGGCGTGACACAATCAGCGGAAAAGGGAAACTTGAGTGTATATCGATCAACCTGGCGTAGACGCGGAAATTTAAAAAAGTTCTAGTTGAGTGGAACAGACTCAAGTTCTGTAGCGTTATAGACAGTGAAGCTTCCTTCCCTGCTGTAGCCGCAGGGAGGTTTGGATAAACAGTAGAAACGGAGAAACACAATAATGAGTTCTTTTAACCCCACCACTAAAACCCAGGAGGCCCTGCAGCAAGCACTGCAGACGGCTTCCGCCAACGGTAACCCGGACATCCGCCCGGCGCACCTCTTAGCAGCCATCCTCGAGCAGAAGGATGGCATTGCCGCCCCGGTGCTCAAGGCCACCGGTGTGGATCCGGAGACGGTGCTCAAGGAGGCGCGCCAGCTTATCGACGCCCTCCCGAAGGCCGAGGGCGCCAACATGGCGAACCCGAACTTTAACCGCGACGCCCTCAACGTCCTCACCCGCGCCCAAGAGCTGGCCGGTGAGCTCGGTGATGAGTACGTCTCCACCGAGGTACTGCTCGCCGCAATTGCGGGCTCCAAGTCTGATGCCGCCGAGCTGCTGACCTCCCGGGGTGCTACCTACGACGCGCTCAAGGGTGCTTTCCCCTCCGTGCGCGGCGCTGCCAAGGTGACCTCGGAGAACCCCGAGGAACAGTTCCAGGCCCTGGAGAAGTACGCCACGGACCTCACCGCCCGCGCCCGCGAGGGCAAGATTGACCCGGTCATCGGCCGCGACCAGGAGATCCGCCGCGTGGTCCAGGTTCTTAGCCGCCGCACGAAGAATAACCCGGTGCTCATCGGTGAGCCCGGCGTGGGTAAGACCGCCATCGTGGAGGGCCTGGCCCGCCGCATCGTGGCCGGTGACGTACCGGAATCCCTCAAGGGCAAGACGCTGCTGAGCCTGGACCTTGGCTCCATGGTCGCCGGCGCGAAGTACCGCGGTGAGTTCGAGGAGCGCCTGAAGGCCGTGCTCGATGAGATTAAGGCTTCCGATGGGCAGATCATCACCTTCATCGATGAGCTGCACACCATCGTCGGCGCCGGCGCTACCGGTGAGGGCTCCATGGATGCCGGCAATATGATTAAGCCCATGTTGGCCCGCGGCGAGCTCCGCCTTGTGGGTGCCACCACCCTCGATGAGTACCGCAAGTACATCGAGAAGGATGCCGCCCTGGAGCGCCGCTTCCAGCAGGTCTACGCCGCCGAGCCTTCCGTGGAGGACACCATCGGTATCCTCCGTGGCCTCAAGGAGCGCTACGAGGTGCACCATGGCGTGCGCATCCAGGACTCAGCCCTGGTCTCTGCCGCGGAGCTCTCGCACCGCTACATCACCAACCGCTTCCTGCCGGACAAGGCCATCGACTTGGTCGATGAGGCCGGCTCTCGCCTGCGCATGGAGATTGACTCCTCCCCGCAGGAGATCGATGAGCTGGAGCGCATCGTGCGCCGCCTCGAGATTGAGGAGCTGGCTCTCAAGAAGGAATCGGATGCCGCCTCGAAGGACCGCCTGACTGCCCTTCAGCAGGAGCTGGCGGATGAGCGTGAGAAGCTCGGTGAGCTCAAGGCCCGCTGGGCCAATGAGAAAAAGGCCATCGATGATGTGCAGACCATCAAGGAACAGCTGGAGGATCTGCGCCGTCAGGCAGAGATTGCGGAGCGCGATGGTGACCTAGCACTGGCCTCCGAGATCAACTACGGCAAGATGCCGCCGCTGGAGAAGGACCTGGCCGCCGCCGAGGAGAAGGCTCAGCAGCAGCACAACACCATGCTCACCGAGGAGGTCACCCCGGATACCATCGCGGAGGTTGTCTCCGCCTGGACCGGCATCCCGGCCGGCAAGATGCTGCAGGGAGAGACCGAGAAGCTGCTCAACATGGAGTCCGTGTTGGGTGAGCGCGTGGTGGGCCAGAAGGAGGCCGTCACCGCGGTGTCCGACGCCGTTCGTCGCGCCCGTGCCGGTGTGGCTGATCCCAACCGCCCGACCGGTTCCTTCCTCTTCCTCGGCCCCACGGGCGTGGGTAAGACGGAGCTGGCGAAGGCTCTGGCGGACTTCCTCTTCGATGATGAATCCGCGATGGTTCGCATCGACATGTCCGAGTTCGGTGAGAAGCACTCCGTCGCTCGCCTCGTCGGTGCCCCTCCGGGATACGTGGGCTACGACGCCGGCGGCCAGCTCACGGAGGCTGTGCGTCGCCGCCCCTACACGCTGGTGCTTTTCGACGAAGTCGAGAAGGCCCACCCGGACGTCTTCGACGTGCTGCTCCAGGTGCTCGATGAAGGCCGCCTGACCGATGGCCAGGGCCGTACCGTGGACTTCCGCAACACGGTCATCATCCTGACCTCGAACCTGGGTGCCGGCGGCACCAAGGAAGAGGTCATGGAGGCAGTCAAGCGCAGCTTCAAGCCGGAGTTCATCAACCGTCTCGATGATGTCGTGATGTTTGAGCCGCTGACCTCGGATCTGCTCTCGGGCATCGTGGATATCCAGCTCAAGGGCTTGGCCGAGCGCCTGTCCGGCCGCCGCCTGACGCTGCAGGTCTCCGACGCCGCCAAGCTGTGGCTGGCCGAGCGCGGCTACGACCCGGTCTACGGCGCCCGCCCGTTGCGCCGCCTGATCCAGCAGGCCATCGGTGACCAGCTGGCCAAGAAGCTGCTGGCCGGTGACATCGTGGACGGCGATACCGTGCACGTTGACGTCGCCGACGGTGGCGCGCACCTCGAGCTAGCTGCCCGCACCGCCTAAACCGCCGACTAACCGGTGAGCACGATTAGTACTTACCGCGCTCACCGCGCTCACCGGTCGCCACCAACCGCTCATGCCCCTATGATCTGGGGGCATGAGCATTTTGATCTCCCCTCACGAGTTGAGTGAGAAGATTTACCGCGGTGACAAGACGACCATCCTCGCTTCCCTCTGGGCTCCAGGGGAAGGCGAGGCCTTCAATCTCTTTTCTTCCCTTCACATTCCAACCGCCCAGTACGCGGACGCCGCGTCAGCCTTCGTGGGCCTGCCCGGCTCCAAGGTGGGACGCAACCCACTCCCGCAGACCGAGAAGATTCAAGAGTGGATCGACCACTGGGGCCTGGAGAAGGACAGCGAAGTCGTTGTCTACGACGAAGGCCGCGGACTCTTCGCCGGCCGTGCGTGGTGGACGCTGCGCTGGGCGGGCATCCACAACGTCCGCATCCTCGACGGCGGCCTGTCCAACTGGCGCGCCCAGTCCCTGCCCACTCTTACCGGCCCGGGTAACTTGGGCATGCCTTCAGACTTTGAAGTGACCACGGGATCGATGCCCACGGCCACCATCGATGAGGTCAAGGAGCACAAGGGCCTGCTTCTCGACGTTCGCACGCGCAACCGCTTCGCCGGCCGCCGCGAGAACCTCGACTTGAAGGCCGGTCACATCCCGGGCGCGGTTAACCTTCCGGAGCGCCTCTTCCACACGCAGGACATCACCGTGTGGAAGTCCCAGGAAGAGATCCTGGAGATCCTCGACCAACACGGCGTGACCAAGGAAAACGTGGACGGCGCCATCATCTATTCCGGCTCCGGCAATCACTCCGCGCTCACCATCGCCGTGCTGGAACACGTGGGCTTTACCGGCCTGCGTCACTTCGTGGGCGGCTGGTCGCAGTGGTCAGCCAACCCGAAGAATCCGGTGGAGCGCGGCGACCGCGAGCACGTCTAGAATCCGCGCGTGACCAGCGCGTCAGCGCAGATCGAGCGCGCCGGGCGATTAGAGTCAGGCAGTGATGCCTTTCGTACTCTTATCCCTCGCCGCCCTCGCGCTCGCGGCTGGTCTCATCGTGCTCTGGCTGGACCAGCGCCAGCGCGCCACGCTCTCCGCCGACGAGAATGTCGCCGACGAACCTACCGCAGCGGCCGATACCGCTGCACCAGAACTCACCGCTGACTCCCCCTCAGAGCCCGCGCTCGCCGAGGAGCCTGCGCTCGACGAGGAACCTGAGCCTGCTCCAGAGCCCGATATCATCACCGAGCCGGAGCCAGAACCCGTGGCTGAGCCGGCAACCGAGCCAACTGCGGATGCCGCTGAAGAACCGGCCGCCGAGCCCATCGAGGAGCCATCCGCCGAATCGCAGGCTGCCGCACCCAGCTTCGCGGAGCGAGCAGAGCGCGCCAAGTACCTCGTGCCCGGCAGTGCCCGCCGTGAGCGCAAGGCCTTTGGCCAGCAGCGCGGCTGGGAATACCTCAAGCATGATTCCTACCTGGCGGATGAGTGGACCCGCGGCGCAGCCGCCCGCGGCCATGAGCCCCGTGACATCGTCGCCGGAACCGTCCGGGGGCACGAGACGCTGCTCTTCGATATGGGGGCCATCCCCGTCATGGCCATGCGCACCGGCGCGGCCTCCGACATCGTGGTGGATTTCCGCAGAGCAGGCGAGGAGATGGAGAACCTCTCCGAGGACCTGTTGTACGTGCGTGAGGAGGAAGGCTTCGAGGTCTTTGCCTCCGATGCTGGCGTGGGACGGCGCTTCATCGATGCCCGCGTGAGCACGGCGTTGAATCATCTACCCGCTGCGGTGACCGCCGTGTGGATGGAGGGGGAGTGGGCGCTTGCCCAGACCACTCGGCAGGCGCGCAGCGCCGAGTGGGAAGCGCTGCTCGAACCGCTGGCCACGCTCGCCGATTCAGCCCGCGTGCTCCCACCGCGCTCCGAGGCTGCTCAGGTGCTGCGCGTTGATGAGCTGGATCCTAGCCGCGATATCCCGGAGCCTCCGCAGCCGGAACCCACCGGGCCCACGGCGGTTCCGGACCGCGATGATTCCCTCGACGCCCCCACCATTCAGCGCCCCACCGAGCCGGTGGTCATGCCGAGCCGCACCACCAGCGAGGCTCGCGGCACCATCGACCACTCCAGCCTGGGTGCAGATGAAGTCGACGCGATTGCCGACGGCCACGAACGCCCCACCCACGAAAACAACCAGGCCCGCCTGCCGCGTCGCTTTGATGGCGGCTCCTCCATCTTCGACTAGTCGCAGGCAACCGTGCGGGAAGAGGGTAAACTACAGGGCGGATTTTTCACGGCGCAACAGCCACAGACTTTAAGGAGCGAGCGATGAGCCTGGATCAGCAGAAGAAGCAACGCCTAGCAGAACTGGTGAAGGAGCTGGCCGTCGTCCACGGCAAGGTCACGTTGTCCTCCGGCAAGGAGGCCGACTACTACGTGGACCTGCGTCGCGCCACCCTGCAGCACGAGGCCTCGCGCCTTATCGGCTCGCTGCTCCGCGAGCTCACCGCCGACTGGGACTACGCCGCTGCCGGTGGCCTGACTATGGGCGCGGACCCGGTCGGGTTGGCCATCATGCACGCCGATGGCCGCGCCATTGACGCCTTCGTTGTCCGCAAGGAAGCCAAGAAGCACGGTATGCAGCGCCAGATCGAAGGCTTCAACGTCGAAGGTCAGAAGGTGCTCGTTGTGGAGGACACCACCACGACCGGCAACTCGCCGCTGACCGCTGTGAAGGCGCTGCGCAAGGCTGGCGCCGAAGTCGTCGGCGTGGCGACCGTGGTGGATCGCAACACCGATGCCGGCGCAGCTATCGCCGCCGAGGGCCTGGAATACCGCTACCTGCTGGGCCTTGAGGATCTCGACCTTGCCTAAGCCCGAAGAAGAGGCGGAGGCCAAAGGTCCCACCGAGTGGAACGAGGGCCGCCACGGCGTTGGCCCCTGGGAAGGCCCGCTGCCCGAAGGTCCGGAAGCGGAGAAATACGATCCCGAGCTTCTCGCGGAGGGGGACCGCCGCAATGTCGTCGACGCCTACCGTTACTGGACGCGCGAGGCGATCCGGGAGGATATCGATAAGCGCCGGCACGCACTGCACATCGCCATCGAGAACTTCGAGAACGATGCCAACATCGGCACGGTGGTGCGCACCGCCAACGCCTTTGCCGTCGACACCGTCCACATCGTTGGCCGACGCCGCTGGAACCGGCGCGGCGCCATGGTCACCGACAGGTACCAGCACCTCATGCACCACGCGGACGTGAGCGAACTGATGGCCTGGGCGGCGGACCAGGAACTGACCGTCGTGGCCATCGATAACACCCCCGGGTGTGTCCCCCTAGAAACCGCGGAGCTGCCCGAGCGCTGCCTGCTCCTCTTCGGGCAGGAAGGTCCGGGGGTTAGCCCGGAGGCCCAGGATGCAGCAGTAATGACCTGCTCCATCGCGCAATTTGGGTCTACTCGCTCCATCAACGCGGGTGTGGCCGCGGGCATTGCCATGCATGCATGGATTCGGCAGCATGCGGATTTATCAAAAGCTTGGTGAGATCCCGCGCACTGTGTTTACATCTAGGTAACGAATTCACATTGTGAGAATGATGAGACAAAAGTGTTAGAGAAATGGTCCCACCGCGCCGACCTTGCGGAAACAGCCATCAATGAGCGCCACGCGCAAGCCGTGTGGGGCTTGCCCCGAACCAACCTTGCCGTGGTGAGTTGGCCACCCACCACCAAGGAATCACTCTTCGTCCACTGGCATTACTGGTGGCAGGCACACTACCTGGACTGTCTTGTCGACGCCGCCCTGCGCAAGAACACCAAGGCGCGCCGCACGCTCATCGCCAACACCATCCGCGGCGTCCACGTGCGCAACCTCCAGCCACTGACAAAGAACCGCTACTACGACGACAAGGCCTGGATGGCCCTGGCCATCGCCCGCGCTGGTGAGCTTAAGAAGATGCGCCCCCACAAGAAGCTGGGCAGCCTGCAGCACAACATCCGCGATGGTATCGACTCGCAGGTGGGCGTGCTGCCCTGGCGTGAGGGCGAGACCTTCCTCAATGTCCCCTCCAACGGGCCGGGTGCCATCATGCTGGCTCGCATGGGCCGGGTTGAGGAAGCTCGTCACATCGTGGACTGGATCTACGATCACCTCATCGATGACGATGGCTTCGTCATGGACGGCATCCGCATGCGTATGGATGGGCAGGAGATCGTCCGCAACATCCACCCCTACTGCCAGGGCGTGGTGCTTGGCGCCTGCTTGGAAATCGTGCTGGCGCTGCGGGAGAAGACCGGCTTGCGCTCCGTGGAGGATATCGATTCTGTCCACGAGGCCGAGCTCGCCGCGGACATGATGGATTACACCACGCGTATCCGTGGCCTTGTCCAAGCAGTGGCCACGGGCATGGCGACGTACACGGGAGTCATCGACTGGCAGACTGGCGACGGCGACGGGGGCCTGTTCAAGGGCATCCTCGCCCGCTACCTCGCGGACGTGGCGGTGCGCCTGCCGGGTGATTCCCCGGCGAACCGCGCGACGAAGAAGCTGGCCGCTCGCCTCGTGACGGCCTCGGCAGAATCCGTGTGGGAACACCGCCTAGAAGTGGACGGCCTGCCTATCTTCGGGTCCGATTGGACCGCGGATGCGAAGCTGCCTCATAACTACGGTTTCGGGCCCACGTCATTGAGCCAGAAGATGGGCATCATCCGCGTGGCTGAGCGTGATTTGTCCGTTCAGTTGTCCGGTTGGATGTTGTTGGAGGCCTGCACCCGGATTGTGAAGTACAAGTCAGAATCCAAATAAAAGCGGCATCGTCCCAGCTAGGCTGGCTGAAAATGCTCGTGCGCGGCGCGGTTTAAGTGAGGTCACACCTCATCTCGCGGCGGAAAACCACAATAACAGGCATACTTGGATGTTGGAACGTGTTGTTTCGCTGGTTTGTGAGACGGCACGGCTTACTGCACAGCAACTCCAAAGGATGGAATTTCATGCCTATTGCAACCCCTGAGGTTTATAACCAGATGCTGGATACCGCCAAGAAGGGCGGCTTCGCATTCCCGGCAATTAACTGCACCTCCTCCGAAACCATCAACGCCGCACTCCGCGGCTTCGCCGAGGCTGAGTCCGACGGCATCATCCAGTTCTCCACCGGCGGCGCCGAGTTCGGTTCCGGCCTGTCCGTGAAGAACAAGGTTGCCGGCGCCAAGGCACTGGCTGCCTTCGCTCACGAGGCTGCTAAGAACTACGGCATTAACGTTGCGCTGCACACTGACCACTGCCAGAAGGAAGTTCTGGATGAGTACGTGCGCCCGCTGATCGCCTTCTCCCAGGAGCGCGTTGACCGCGGCGAGCTTCCGCTCTTCCAGTCCCACATGTGGGATGGCTCCGCTATCCCGATCGATGAGAACCTTGTGATCGCTCAGGAGCTCCTCGAGAAGGCCCACAACGCCAACATCATCCTCGAGGTTGAGATTGGCGTCGTCGGCGGCGAAGAGGACGGCGTTCAGGCCAAGGCCGGCGCAAACCTCTACACCTCCCCGGAGGACTTCGAGAAGACCGTCGATGCCCTCGGCACCGGCGAGAAGGGCCGCTACCTGCTGGCCGCTACCTTCGGCAACGTCCACGGCGTGTACAAGCCGGGCAACGTGAAGCTGCGCCCGGAGGTCCTCGACGAGGGCCAGAAGGTTGCTGTGAAGAAGCTCGGCCTGGAAGAAGGCTCCCAGCCCTTCGACTTCGTCTTCCACGGCGGCTCCGGCTCCGAGAAGGAGAAGATCGAGGAGGCCCTGCGTTACGGCGTCATCAAGATGAACGTTGACACCGACACCCAGTACGCCTTCACCAACCCGGTTGCCCGCCACATGTTCGCTAACTACGACGGCGTCTTCAAGATCGACGGCGAGGTTGGCAACAAGAAGGTCTACGACCCGCGTTCCTACATGAAGAAGGCTGAGCAGGGCATGGCGGACCGCGTGGTTGAGGCCTGCACCGACCTGCACTCCGTGGGCAAGACCGTTTCTAAGTAATCTAATGCCCAGCTGACACCGGCCCCTCCTGGACGCCGCTGCTTAGCAGCCGCAGGCTCTAAGCTGCGTCAGCGCATGCCAACAAGCCACCCCTTGACCTCAAAGGGGTGGCTTTGTTCATCCAAAGCTGCCGCCAGAACGCGTAAAATACCGGAGTCATGGAAGCGCAAGAGTCATCGTCGAATTCGTCGAGTACCGTCAAGCGTGTTCGCAAGACCACCCGCGAGCAGTTGCGGTTGGTGGATAAGTCGCTCAAGGCGCGCCTCACGCGCATCCGCAACCGGCTCGTGTTCATGATTCAGTGCACGCTGGGCGCGGGTCTGGCCTTCTATGTTGCGCACGATTTCTTCGGCCACGAGCAGCCCTTCTTTGCCCCGATGGCCGTCATCATCATCCTTGGTCTATCGGGCAGTGACCGCCTCAAGCGCGCGGTCGACATGTCCATCGGCGGCATCGTGGGCGTGCTGGTGGGCACGCTGCTTGTCGACGCCCTCGGGACCGGCCCCATTCACATGACCATCATCATCGGCCTTGCCCTAGTGATCGGCTCCTTTGTCACGGGCTCGCAGATGGTGAGCAACCAAATCGTCATCGCTGCCATCCTTATCGCCACCATCCTTCCCCCGGAAGATATGGGTGGTCTCTCCCGCGCTGTTGACGCCATCATCGGTGCGGTCATTGGCATCACAATGATCGTGTTGATTCCCTCCTCGCCTTTGCGTGCGGGGCGCTCGGAAGTCTCGAAGGTCTTGGGTATTACCTCCCTGGTCCTCTCCGACGTGGCTAAGGGACTGGAAGAAAACGATCCCGAGACCATCACGGAGGCCCGCGATGCCGTGCGCGGCACGCAGGATGACATCAACAACATGCTCAACGCCACCAAGGGCGGCGCGGAAACCGCACGGTTATCACCCTTCCTGTGGAGCACGCAGCGCACCGTGCGCTCCCTGGAACGCATTCTCACTCCTGTTGACAACATGGTCCGCGGCACCCGCGTGCTCTCCCGCCGTGCACTCGTGCTCGCCGAGGACGGCGACCAGCCCACGGCCGAGCAAGTTGAGATCATCGATGAACTCGCTGACATCACGATGAAGCTCTCCGATCTCTATACCCACCAAACCGCGCGTGAGCGCCGCGTGGATGAGGCGCACGCCATTCCTGAGATAGTCAACCGCCTACGCCAGCTGGGGGCGCGCTGCTCGATGGACATCGCCGGCGAGGAAGCCGTACTCTCCGCCTATGCTGTGCTGGCACAGACGCGCTCCATCATCGTGGACCTGCTCATGGTGTGCGGCATGTCGCGCGAGTCAGCCGTGGCACAACTCGTGCCCACCTCCAAGCACCCGGCCTACCCGCCGGAGGTCTGGGAAGAGAACTAGGGCTGTACTTGCCTAGGGCCGCACTATCTGTAGGTCCCGCAGGTGGCGGTAGAACGTCACGCGCTTGACCGGCCGTTTTGCGCGGACTCCATCAACGCTGACGCTGAGCGAAGGCCCGCCAGCCTGTACCGCCCGGCCTTGCATGACGCTGGCGGGGTCGAGCTGCCCAGGTTGGGCAGGCTTGCGCAGGCGGGCGAGGAGCCCACGACGCGGCGCTTCGTCCGCTTCAAAACTGGTCACCGCCTTTGCCGCCACGATGCCCGGCGCATCCGTCATCGGCACGAGCTTTGCGCCGAAGACATCCTTCTCGCGGTCCGCGCGCAGCAGCACGGCATCGTCAACGATGATCTCACCAGTGATCTCCTCGTTCGACCACTCCGCAATCGTTGCCGAGCCCGCCACGGCGAGGCCCGCGTCATTGCGGATAAGCGGCGCCGGCTTGACGGGCGCGGTCATGGCAAAGGAGAGCGCCTCCTCCATCACTGCTCCATGGTCGCCGAGCCCCTGGCGGCCCTGGCCCGTTTCGCTAGCTTTTAAGCCCCAATTCATCGCCGCGGTGGAGTGCTCCCCGGTGGGAACGTAGCCCACCTCGGCCCACAGGTAGTCAGCCCGCATCATGCGGGTCAGCACGGCGCTAAGCGCAGCGTCGTTGCCAATGACCACAACGCGCAGCGTTTCGCTCAGGAACGGGGCCTGGGGTGCTGGCCCCGGTGCGCCGAGGTGGCTCACGTCTGGCTGCGCGGCAATCTCATCCAGCGATGGGGTGGGGTCCTCCGGAAGAATCTCGCTGGCCAGGGTGTCAATAGCCTTCAACTCCTGCCGGCTGGGAACCTCTGCGAAGCGGAAGTGCTCGATACGTATTCCATGCTGGGTGGCCCCAACCAGAGCGGTGGTGTGGGCGTTGGTGAGGTGGCCGCCGCAGTCTAAAAGCGCACAGATCATACAAGAAGCATAGAAGCGTTGGGAGAGCTTGGCTAAAAAGCACCTTCAGCAACGCACGAGCAGCGGAGCTTTCCCCAGAAAAGTAGTGCACATCACATTCTGCCAGTAGGCTCCAAGACAACGCCAAACTTTCTTAATACTCAACTCTTCCACTCAATTCTTCTTTGTCTAACAGCTGGAGGTAATCACCATGTCCGCCCGTATGACAACCCTTGCGCTTGTATCCGCCGCTGGTCTTGTGATGAGTTCGTGCAGCTTCATCGGCAGTTCCCTGACAGAAGCTGAGGAGCCTGGATTCACCGAGGCCGCCGCCGAGTCCGTGACGAGTTCTGCTACGACTACTTCTTCGACGGCCACGTCGACCTCCAGCAGCGCATCCTCCTCAAGCGCTAACGCTAACTGCGATGAGGATAAAGACCTCGAGGACACCGAACTTAGCAAGATCCTGGAGAATGAAGAAGCCTACGTGAAAGGTTCCACCGAGAAATTTGAGGACGTCAGCGTTGGTGAGGATGAATACGATCCCTGCAAATTCCTCAGCTACGTGGTGCTGGAAGGCGAGTTTGATGGGGAGGATGTCAAAGTCCCCGTCTTCTTCTCCAAGGGCGAACTTAAGGACGAGGATGCCCTTTACATCACGTCCTCTTCTTTAGAGGTAGAAGAGGATGGTGAAGGTTATACCTATGAGTCCAAGACCGATGGCGACATCGTCGGTGTCGAGGGCAAAGTAAACAAGCGCCCGGGTACCGAAGCCACGTCCATGGAAAACTCCTTTGATGGCGTGAACTCCGATATTTTCTTCATTGACGTGGATTCGGAACCGGCCGAGTCCGCGGATTTGGCTAAGGATGAAGAAGACCTCCGCGGCGAAGAGCTCTTCACCATCTCCGCCGATGGCTGGAACATGGTCTGCGGCATTATTGAGGATAACAACGCCATTGACTGTGCACATGGCGACGGCGGGACTTGGGCTATCAAGGGTGCCAAGACCCCAATGCCGGAGGGCATGGAATTCAACTTGGTGACCTTCCTGCCGCTAGAGGGCAGCACTGAGTTCACTCAGTATGACGACGAAATCCCTACTAACGGCACGAAGATTGAGGGTAACGGGCTCTACCGAATCGGCGTTGGTGACATTGAAGGCCAAATCGCTGTTGTTGATGACAGCATCATCGTCAGCACCCCAGACAAGTCGCGCCTGATGTTCACTAATGACACCATCTACTTCGATAACGAGGACTCTGGCGGCAACGATTCGGCCACCGAAACCGCCTAACCAATCACGTTCTGCACCCACTGCGGACTCTGCCAAGCCCCGCCAGAACAGCAAATCTTGATGACCATGTCACAAACTCACCGCTGCACCGTCATGGCGGGTAAAGTAGGTGCGTATTTGACTTCAATAAATAGGAAGTGACACCAAACATGGCAGCGATCGTCATCGTCGGCGCCCAGTGGGGCGATGAAGGCAAGGGTAAGGCCACCGACATCCTCGGTGGCAAAGTCGATTACGTGGTTAAACCCAACGGCGGTAACAATGCCGGCCACACCGTCGTGGTCGGCGGCGAGAAGTACGAGCTGAAGCTCCTTCCCGCCGGCATTCTTTCTGAAAACGCCACCCCGGTCCTGGGCAACGGCGTGGTGATTAACCTGGAGGCCCTCTTCGACGAGATCGATGGCCTCGAAGCCCGCGGCGCCAACGCTTCGCGCCTGCGGATTTCCGCCAACGCCCACCTCGTGGCGCCCTACCACCAGACCCTGGACCGTGTACAGGAGCGCTTCCTGGGCAAGCGCGCCATTGGCACCACCGGCCGTGGCATCGGCCCGGCTTATGCCGACAAGGTTGCACGCATCGGCATCCGCGTGCAGGACATCTTCGATGAGTCCATCCTGCGCCAGAAGGTCGAGTCCGCCCTGGACATTAAGAACCAGATGCTGGTGAAGATGTACAACCGCAAGGCCATCGAGCCGGAGCAGGTTGTGGATTACTTCCTGAGCTACCGTGAGCGCCTGCGCCCGATGGTTATTGAGGCCGAATTGGAGCTGAACCAGGCTCTGGATGAAGGCAAGCACGTCCTCATGGAGGGCGGCCAGGCCACCATGCTGGACGTTGACCACGGCACCTACCCGTTCGTGACCTCCTCGAACCCGACTGCCGGCGGCGCTGCTGTGGGCTCCGGTATTGGCCCGACGCGTATTACTACCTCCCTGGGCATCATCAAGGCCTACACCACCCGCGTCGGCGCTGGTCCTTTCCCCACGGAGCTCTTCGACAAGTGGGGCGAGTACCTGCAGACCACCGGCGGCGAAATCGGCGTCAACACCGGCCGCAAGCGCCGCTGCGGTTGGTATGACTCCGTCATTGCCCGCTACGCCACCCGCGTTAACGGCTTCACGGATTACTTCCTGACGAAGCTGGATGTGCTCACCGGTATCGGTGAGATCCCCATCTGCGTGGCCTATGACGTCGACGGCAAGCGCTACGATGAGATGCCGCTTACCCAGTCCGAGTTCCACCACGCCGAGCCCATCTTTGAGACTATGCCGGCTTGGGATGAGGACATCACTGACTGCAAGACTTTTGAGGACCTCCCGCAGAAGGCCCAGGATTACGTCTTGCGCCTGGAGGAACTCTCCGGCTGCCGCATCTCCTACATTGGTGTCGGCCCCGGCCGTGACCAGACCATTGTGCGTCACGACGTCATGCAAGACCAGTAAGGCGCCATCCAGTCAAAGGTAAACGAACCTTAGGAACCGCCTAACGGCGACGGCGCCGCGTAGTAACAGCGCAACAACCACCGCCCTGCTTCTCCCGCAGCATTGTGCACACGATCATCGGCATGCATGATGCTGGAAGGAGCGGGGCGGTTTGTGTTTCTTTGGCGGTATTTGCGCGCCAAGTACGCCCTGCTTGGCGACGCCTCGCGCATCCCCGCCTTCCACCGCCCTGTATAAAACAACCCCGTTAGGAGTACATTCCTGGGGTGAATGTTGCGAAAGTGGCGACGTGATCTATTTAACAATTACAGCCGCGTGTCGCAGTCGCATCGAAAAGGGCAGGTCAAACATGTGCTTTTTCTGGTCGGTGACAGAAAGCTCTGTTCATGAAATTTTCAGGCTGCCGTACGGTTTCTTTAATTCGTAAACGGGGCTAACATTAGATCCGAGTTTGTTCATAGACCTTTGGATCCTCTGACCTTCTTCCAAAGTGATAAGTGTGAGCTGCTCTCGGTTGCGTAAGCCGGTTAGTCCCTTACGCGGTCACGTATCCCTAGCGTGATCGATTCTTTCAAGTCTTAAGGAAAGGACTTCTTGGTATGAGCAAGAAGGAAATCAAGCGTACTGCTGTACGCCGTCGCGGCACTACCATTGCTGCCGCTGCACTCTCTATTGCTATGGTGGGCCCCTTTGTCCACTCGGTATCTCCGAACTTCCCGGTAGCTGCGGTTGCTGGCACCCCGGCCGAGGCCGGCCAGCCGAACGCCGCTGGCAATGGCGTCAAGTACCCGGGCAAGAATGCCGATGGCGTTTACCAGTCTGTGGTAGATGAGCAGCGGTACGAGTTTAGTGACCAGCCGATTAAGGTTGAGGGCGCCATCGAGTCTGGTGCTGAGCAGGGCACCAACGAATCTATCGAGGGCTACGTCATTCACCAGCGCGATGGTGACCTTTCGGTTTACCCGGGTACGCGCGACCCGTGGAAGCCGATTCCGATGGCTGGCGTGCGTGTCTATGCTCAGTGGACTGAGAAGGGTGGCGTTACTTCACCGGTATATACCACCACCACGCGTGAAGATGGTTACTACACCATCAACATGAAGCCGTTCAACAATGCGAAGGGCGAGGTCGTCAAGTTTGACGCAGACCCGAATGGCCCGCAGTACGAGAAGATTCGTGTGTGGGTGGATAACCCGGATACGGATAACTTCACCCAGCTTTATGGTTACAACTTCGGCCACATGGGCCCGAACGCCGCAACGATTGACACCCCGGGTGGCATGAGCTGGTATGTCGGTTCTGACCGCGTGGTCAACGCGCGTTTCGCGTTTGGTGAGAAGACCCGCCACGACATCATGCACCGTGATAAGGCTGATCAGAACCCGGTGGTTGGTAATGGCCCTGGTCAGATCAAAGGCAATCTATTCTGGCACCTGTACAATACGCAAGGCGCGTTCACGCCAAGCCTGATGAACAAGATGAACGGTGCGGACGTGCCGGCAACTGGTGTCAAGGTCTATGGCTCCTACCTGTCTGACTACGCGGTCAATGAGATCAAGACGAAGGCTGCCGAGGACCTTGGGTTTGATGAGATCCGTGGTCGTGGATGGACCAACCGTAATGAGACTGCGCTGCAGAACTGGATCAAGCGTAAGATGGCCGAAGAGGGCAAGGACAAGTGGATTGCCGAGACCTCTGAAGCCACTGTCGGCAGCGATGGTAACTACACGCTTCAGTTCAAGGGATCTTTTGGTCGCAACACCGGAGTCACCAACAACGTCGACCGTGGCTACGACGACAAGGCGCTTATCTACACCGACTTGGCGCGCGATAACGGTGCTGAGGTGACCTTCCCTGACGGTTCGAAGCACAATGCTTATAACCTGTTTGGCCAGGTTGCGCCTGCTGCAGACGTCGGTAGCTGGGAGAGGTCCGTTACTGGCCGTGGCATCAAGAACATTCCGAAGCACGTGAACTGGGACTGGCTGTTCTTCTCTACGGAAGAAACCGAGGGACTCGGTCAGTTCACGCCGTTCTACAACAACTCCTTCCTGCCGCGTAGCCAGTATGTGTTCAATGGTGAGGGCAAGTGGGCTGGTGGCATAGTCTATGGTGCTGGCGAGCATTACCTGCTGGAGAACCGCAACGTTATCTACTCGGACTACGTGGTCTTCGATGTGCTCGAGTACGATACCCGCCAGAACCCAGCGAAGCCGGGTGCGAAGGTTGAGACCAAGACTGGTGGGTTGCCGAACCAGTGGGTTGATGGCCTGCAGTACCAGATTGAGTGGGTCAACCAGGAGACCGGTGAGGTTGTCCACAAGTGTGCCCCTGAGGATCCGAAGGCAGGGAAGATTTCGTCGTGCCAGCTCGACACCACGGGTGTTAAGTCCACGACGACCTTCACGGCGTATCTTTACCCTGTCAACAAGGAGACTGGGGAGCGCGGTCAGGCGATTGCAGCAGACGCGTTTACGGTGCTGGTTGGTTGGCAGCCGCACTACGAGGAGACGAAGGTTGAACAGGTCGAGACTCCGGTGAACTCCAAGGCCCCGACCTTCGATAACACCGATACTGACGAAGTCGAGAATCTCACCGCAGATGAGTTGAAGGCGCAGGTCGCTGAGAAGGAAGTCACCGGTTACAAGCTTTCGGAAGGCTTCGAGCTCCCGGAGGGCTACAAGGCTGAGGTTGATCCCGCAACTGGTGAGGTCACTGTCACCTTCCCGAAAAACGCTCCATCTGGTGCAAGCCTTGACGTGCCGGTGACGGTCACCTACAAGGATAAGACCACTGCTACCGCCAACGCGCCTTTCGTACTTGGAACCACGGACCGCGATACTGACAAGCTTGAGCCGGAGTACAAGCCTGCTAATGGTCAGCCTGGCGAGAAAGCCATGGTTCCGGCCCCGGAGTTCAAGGAAGCCGACGAGAACGGTGAGCCGTCCGACAAGGGTGCTGAGAAGCCGGAAGGCACCGGGTTCAAGCTGGATGACAGCAAGACTCCGACGTACACCGATAAGGAGGGCAACCAGAAGGACCTCCCGACAGACAACAACAAGGTAACGGTTGACAAGAACACCGGTGAGATCACTGTTACGGTTCCGGAGGATGCTAAGCCAGGTACTGACATCACCGTTCCGGTAGTTGTGACCTACCCGGATGACTCCACGGATAAGGTCGATGCCACCGTCAAGGTCGGCGAGCCGGATGCTCCGGGGACGCCTGATACCAAGCAGAACGAGAGTTTCGAGCCTGGTTATGAGGATGGTTCTGGTAAGCCGGGCGACGACGTCAAGATTAAGAAGCCGACGTTTAAGGACGGCGACGGCAACGATACGACTCCGCCGGAGGGCACCGAGTTTGAAAAGGGCGAGGGCACTCTGGATGGTGTGACCGTTAACGAGGACGGTTCTATCGACGTTAAGATTCCGGAGAATGCGAAGCCTGGTGACAAGATCGAGGTTCCGGTTAAGGTGACTTACCCGGATGGTTCGACTGATGATGCCAAGGTCACCGTCACGGTTGAGCAGCCGGATGCTCCGGCAGCTGACGTGAAGGTCGATGCTATCCCGGATACTCGGGTGGCTCGTGGTGAGGAAGTATCTATCCCAATCGAGGCTACCGACGGTGCAGAGGTTTCCGTTACTGGTTTGCCTGAGTTCCTAAAGCTCAACGGTAACGTCATCGAGGGCACGGTCCCTGAGGATGCTGAGCTGAAGTCCTACGACATTGAGGTTAAGGCATCCAAGGATGGCAAGGATGCTTCGGACAAGTTCAAGCTCACTGTTGTTACCTCCATCTTGGTTGATTCTGATGGTGATGGTGTCTCTGATGAGCAGGAGGAAAAGGACGGTACGGATCCGAAC